>CANGPW010000016.1 GCA_947456185.1 Bacteroidota bacterium
ATTGTTTAAATTGGTAACATAAGCTTGGTGATGTTTGCTGTGGTGAATTTCCATTGTGCGAGCATCAATATTTGGCTCTAACGCTGTGTATTCGTATGTAAGTTTTGGTAATTCGAATGACATAATATTTATGGTTTTTTAAAGTTTAAAATTTTTTATTTGTAAAAATTGAACAATTCAATTTTGCACTGCAAATGTAAAAATATTAACCAAATATGGTAAAGAAATGTTTTGTATAATTTACTGTTTTTAGTTATTAGGTTGATAGAGTTAATAAGTTGATGGAGTTCTGATATAAATATTTACTATTACCAGTTGCCTATTGCCCATTGCCCATTGCTCATTGTCTATTGCCCATTTCCTGTTACCTTTTACCTATTGCCTATTAGCTATCGTCTATTTCCCATTGCCTCTTTCGACTCCGCTCAAGATGACAATTGCGCAAATTGCCTATTGCCTCCCGATGCATCGGGAGCCTATTGACCATTAAAAATTGTCCATAATACATTTCAACTCACAAAATATCTTGATAAATTGGTGTTTAGATTCATAGTAAATACGGAAATCAAAACTAAAATTTGTTTTTTTAAATATTCACCAAAATCAATATGAAAAACTACATTGCATTTGCATTATTATTTATAAATACTTTTACAGTATTTGCTCAATTAGAAAACCCGAAAGGAGTTATTCAAAACCCAAAGGGTTTTAAAGAAACAGCTCATAATTTTTTGATGAGTAAACGGCTTAAAACTGCAACTAATCAGCGAGATTCTTTACATGCTATAAATGTAATATTTAATAAAGATACAGCACAACGTGGAATTGAATTTAGAGCTTTAGACTCAACTTATCGTGATTTACAATCAAAATATAATGAGTTAAATAGAAAGCATAAATCATTACAAACTGATTACACAGAAATGAACCAACGCTACACCGACTTATTGAAATCGTCATTAAGTAAAACGGAGCAATTAAACTTGGCATTGAAACAGAAAGAGGACATGCTTTCATTAAGAGAAAAACGCTTGGTAGAATTGGAAAGTATAATTCGCAGACAAGATTCAATTACCAATGCTTTAAATGAAATAGTAAAACGTGCTTTGCTTAGTTTTAACAGCGAAGAATTAACGGTAGAAATGAAAAATGGTAAAGTTTATGTTTCGCTAAGTGATAAATTATTATTCAAATCAGGAAGTGCAGATATTGAAGAAAAAGGACAGGAAGCAATTAAAAAATTAGCTGATGTTCTAAATAAAAATCCTGAAATAGATGTGTTAATTGAAGGTCATACGGACAATGTTCCATTAAGAAGCTCATTAAATTTCAAAGATAATTGGGAATTAAGTACAGGCCGTGCAACTAATATAGTTAGAATTATAAGCGATGTAAGCAAAGTAAATCCTAAGCGTTTAACAGCTGCTGGCCGCAGTGAATACATGCCAAAAGTAAGCAATGAATCACCTGAGGGAAGAGCTAAAAACCGTAGAACTGAAATTATATTAACGCCTAAGTTAGACGAGTTGTATAAACTAATTGATAAAAAGTAAACATAAAAACTTTAAAATAGCTGCCATTATTGACAAAATAGCAATTGTTTTAAAATTTTATTAGTATCAAAATATCAATGCTTTGCAATATAAAATAAATTCTATTTACAATAATTTGATACAAAATATAAATAATAGTATCATTTTTGCATCTTAGTATTTATTCATAAAATTAGCCATTAAATCATGTTCAAATTCTTAGTATATTTATTTTTGTTTTACACCGCATCGCGCTTTATTTTTGGTACTTTACTTGGGTATAAAAAGAGTAATAATATTCCAAATCATTCACCAAATTCGTTGGAAGATGAAGAAATAAAAGTTAAACCTAAAAAAGCTTCATCGAGTAATAATAAACAAAAAACAAATTCCAACATAGGAGAGTATGTTGATTTTGAAGAGATAAAATAAACCATGATTGAAAAAGTAGTACGCAGTATTTTATTAAAATCGTTTGGCTTAGAAGGATATTTAGCCATTGTAAGTGATGCTTATTTACGCATTACAAATTTTGGTTTTTTAAAAAATCAATATCCGGAATTATTTTTTTTAAAAAAAATAATAAAGCCAGGTTTTGTTAGTATTGATATAGGTGCAAACGTGGGTTATTATAGTACCAATATTTCAAAATTAAGTGGTCCAACGGGTAAGGTTTTAGCCATTGAACCAGTTCCTCTTTTTGCCAATGTTTTTAAACGCAATGCACATAAATTTGCATTGAAAAATATTACGCTTCATCAAACTGCATTAGGTGCTGAAAACAAAAATATAGAAATGGGAACGCCTGTAATTGATGGTGTTTTCAGACATGGATTAACACATGTGTTAAGTGTCGAAAACGACAATACTGCATTAGAAACTTTTGAAGCAGAAATGAAAATCCCTGATGAATTATTTGCCAATATTACTCAACTAGATTTTATTAAATGCGATGTAGAAGGTTATGAAATATACTTATTTCCTCATTTGATAAATACAATTAAAAAGTTTAACCCACTTATTCAAATAGAAATTAGCACTTCAGAAAATCGTAAAATCATATACGAATTACTGTCACCATTGGGATACAACGCCTTTGGTTTGAAAAATAATGAATTGTTCAAATTATCTTCAAATGAATGCTTGAATTATACTTTAGGCGATTTGTATTTTAAAAATTAGAGAAAAAAGTTTAATTTTTTATTTCATTTTGAAGTAATCTTATTTACATTTATAAATAAACACAAAAAAAGCTGCTCCAAAAATATTTTGGAGCAGCTTTTTTATTTTATAATTTCTATCAACTGACAACTAAATCACAGTTGTAAAATCACCAATGCTTAAATCTTTTGCTTCACCATGATATTCTACACTATTTCCAATCATGGCATTGTCAATAACAGCATTTACTAACTTGGTATTAGTTTGAATAATACAATTACTTACTACAGAGTTTTGAATTATACAACCATCGCCAATGCTAGCAAAAGGACCAACTACACTGCGATTTATTTTTACATTTTTACCAATATAACTAGGTTGAATAATTACTGAGCCATCCATTTGAACCGATTCGTGAATCAAGTTTTCATGGTCGTTTTGCATGTATGAAAGTATACGGCCATTGGTAAAAACAGTAGAATTTTTATTACCACAATCCAACCATTCAGTCACTTTTCCTGGTTCAAATTGCGTACCTTTTGCTTTCATGTTTTCCAAAGCATTTGTTAATTGATATTCGCCTTTTTCAGTAACATTATTGTCTAATAAATACTGTAATTCTGAACGTAAATAAGCCCCATCTTTAAAATAATATATCCCAATAATGGCTAAGTCCGACACAAAATTTTCGGGCTTTTCTATAAAATCGGTAATTACATTATTAGCATTTACTTTAACCACACCAAACGGACGAGGATCTTCTACTTTTTGAACCCAAATAATTCCCTCTTTGCTTCTATCTAATACAAAATCAGCTTTAAATAAAGTATCGGCAAATACCACCAATACATTTCCATCCAAACTTTCCTTAGCACACATAATAGCATGCGCGGTTCCTAAGGCTTCATGTTGGTAATAAATACTTCCTTTAGCCCCTAATTTTTCGGCAATAGCTATCAAATCTGTTTCCACCGCTTTGCCAAAACTTGGTCCTATAATAAATGCTACCTCTTCTATTCCTTTGCCACAAACTTTTTCTAGGTCTTCTATTAATTTTTGAACAATAGGTTTGCCAGCTACAGGCACTAAAGGTTTAGGTGTAGTTAAAGTATGAGGTCTCATTCTCTTTCCCATGCCAGCCATTGGAACTATTATTTTCATATAGATTTTATTTTTAATTTATGCTTGCAATTATAAAATAAAAAACCAATTAATTTGATGATGTTTTTGAATCATGTTTTATGTTATTATTAGTTGATTTTCTTAAAAAAAAGGCCATTTTCATTGCAATAGCAACAAAAATGACCTTTTAGTAATCAAATAAAAGCTAGTGATTTAGTCGGCTTTTCCTCCTAGCATCATAAATTCATTCACAATGATTTCGGTAACGTAACGCTTTACACCTTCTTTATCGGTATAATTGCTGTTACTTAACTTGCCTTCAATGGCCACTTCGCTACCTTTTTTTAAATACTTAGCCGCAATTTCGGCTTGCTTGCCCCAAACTGTTAAGTTATGCCACATGGTTTCTTTTACTTCTTTACCATTTTCATCGCGGTAACTTTCGTTGGTTGCTATGCTGAATTTAGCTAATTTTTTTCCATTAGTAGTTTCTTTAACTTCTGGATTTTGGCCTAAATTTCCTATTAGGCGGACGCTGTTTTTTAAGTTGTTCATACTTGTTGTTTTTTTGTTTTTTAAAATTGTTTTTTACTTATTTATTGAGTTTATTTTTACTTAAATTTTCCTAGTTAGCTTTACCACCTAACATTAAAAATTCATTCACAATGATTTCGGTAACATAACGTTTTACGCCTTCTTTGTCGGTATAATTGCGGTTACTTAACTTGCCTTCAATGGCTACTTCACTGCCTTTTTTCAAATACTTGGCCGCAATGTCGGCTTGCTTGCCCCAAACTGTCAAGTTATGCCACATGGTTTCTTTTACTTCTTTACCATTTTCATCACGGTAACTTTCGTTGGTAGCTACACTGAATTTAGCTAATTTTTTTCCATTAGTAGTTTCTTTTACTTCTGGATTTTGGCCTAAATTTCCAATTAGGCGGATGCTGTTTTTTAAATTGTTCATACGTGTTTTGTTTTTGTTTTTTAAATTAAATAAATTGAACTTGTTGTTGACTATACATTTCAGTTGTTTTTGTAAATCAACACTGCAAAGATGGGGTGGCTCCCAAATCCGATTCGTATATTATCCATTTACTTCCGTTAATAAACGTGTTTATCCGTTTGTAATCGAATAATTTTCCATATTTTTAATTAAAAATATTTAATATTGTATTAAAAATACAATTAAATCATTACACACTCAAGCTAAAACTTTAAAACATGAAAAACGAGAATCTTATTTCAACATTATGCGCCCTAGTAATAATAACAGGAGCCATTTTAAAAATAATGCACTTACCTTATGCCAACCAATTATTATTGCTGGGCTTTAATTTAAGTTATTTTTACCAAAGTTGGATAATTAAGAAACTTAAAAATATAAACAAGGAATTAGAGGCTAAATTAAAAGTTCAAAATGATTAATTATTATTATGGAATCTAAAACATGTGCCAGTTGTGGCGAAATAATAAAAGGCCGAATCGACAAAAAGTTTTGTGACGATGCCTGTCGAAGTAATTTTAATAACAGACTCAATAGCGATACCAGTGCTTTGATGAAAACCATCAATAATGTACTGCGTAAAAACCGCAGAATATTGGAAAGTTTGATTCCGGCAGAAGAAGGAAAAACAAAAGTTACTTTAAAAAAACTACAAGAAAAAGGATATAATTTCAGTTATCAAACCCATACTTATACCACCAAAGCTGGAGCTAATTATGTGTTTTGCTACGAGTATGGTTATTTGCCTTTAGAAGGGAATATGTATATGTTGGTGAAAAGATTGGAAAGTTAAAAACCTTACTTACCCTCGTTTTCCTTCTTAATCATCATGGCTTGAATTTGTTTCATGGTAGCTTCCATACCATTTGGACTTCCATCTAAGAAAATAACGTTTCCTTTGCCATATTCAGCAAAGTTTTTAACTGCTTCGGTCCACATGCTAAATAAAATTACATTGGTATCTAAGTTAGCTTGTTTCATTTCTTCAGCTGCATTCGACATTCCTTTTGCCACTGCTTGGCGGAATAAAGCTACACCTTCTCCACGTAATAATGCTGCTTGTTTTTCGGCTTCAGCCGATATTTTTATCGCATTTCCTTCAGCTTCTGCAGCCTTAGTTTTTGTAATCAATAAAGCTTGTCCTTCATTTTCTGCTGCTGCTTTCAAATTATTGGAAGCTACCACTTTACTCATGCTCTCTATAATGGCTTGGTCAAAAGTAATGTCGTTAATTTGAAGGTCTTGCAAATGATAACCCCAAGTTGATAATGTATGGTCAATTTGGTCTTTTACAAAATCAACTATTTCTTTTCTGGAGGCCAATACTTCAGCTTGTTTTTTTGAAGCCACAAACGCACGAATACTTCCTTCAATGGTGCGAATTAATGCTTGCATCAAATCTTTTTCACTAAAAAATTTAAATGCTACACGTTGAATGGTATCGTCTTCTTGATCCATAACGCTGAACAATAACATAGATTTAAAATATACATTGGCTTGGTCAATAGTTACTGCTTGGAACTCTAATTCTACCGAACGATTTTGAATTGAAATTCGTTTATAAACTTGCTCAATAATTGGAATTTTTAAATTTAATCCGGGCTGCATAATTCGTTTGTATTTACCAAAAACAGTAATTACAGAAACGGTGCCTTGTTGAACAGTTTGTACAGCTGATAAAATGATTAAAATTGCGGATACAAAAATGATTAATACAATATACATGATTTTAATTTTTAATAAGTACGCAAGCTTAAATAAAAAAAAGATTTATTAATAGTTTTAATATTTAAAAGGAAAATATATTCTTTAAGACTTTACCATACCATAATATGTTTCCTATTGAAATTATATACCTTTGGCGTTATATTTAATGTAATTTATGAAGAAAATTTCCATACTAACTTGTTTGTTTTTAGGTGTAGTTTTTATTGGTTTTAACCAATTAATCTCAAATCCAACTGGTGCTCCTGCCGGTTATTCAGGTTCACCTGCCGATGGACAAACATGTGCTAATTGTCATGGTGGAACAGCAACTACAGCAACAAATAATTTAACTACTAATGTTCCAACAGCAGGTTACACGCCTGGCCAAAGTTATACTGTTACAGTAACTATAAAAGGTACTTCAGCTCGCAAAGGATTTGAGGTTTCACCACAAAACGACAACGGAGTTATGATAGGAACTATTGCTTCTGCTTCTGGTTCTATGATAGTAGGAACTAAATATGTTACGCATACTTCTGCTAAAACCTCAAATCCTTCAACATGGACATTTAATTGGACGGCTCCTGCTAAAGGAACAGGAACGGTAAATATTTATGGTGCATTTGTAAATGGAAAGTTAAATGTAAGCAAACAAGTGATTAGTATTCAGGAAGCAAATGGTGTTCCAATTCCACCAATTGTTTCAGCTACAAATGTAAGTGAGTTAAGCGCTACAGCTGCAAACTTAGATGCTAATATTAATTCAAATGGAAGAACTTTCAATGCTTCGTTTCAATACAAAGATTCACTAAGTTCAATATGGAATACTGTTACTGCTGTTCCTGGAACTGTTTCGGGAAATATACCTACCAATATTTTTTATACTGTTACTAATTTAACTACAAATGCTTATTATCAATACAGAGCTTGTGCTTGGAATGTTGGTGATACTGTTTGGGGTGCCACTAAAACATTTAAAATTAGTTCAGGAACTACAATCAATGAAAATAAAAACAACTTTGTTTTCCATGTTTTTCCAATTCCTGCCAACGATTTATTGCAAGTTGATTTTACACTTTTTCAAAGTTCAAATACAGTTATAAACTTAATAAGCATTGATGGTAAAATAATCAGAACATTATTTGATAATCAATTATCAAAAGGTGCAAACACTTTGAAATTAAACGTAAATAATTGCAAACCTGGAGTTTATTTTTTACAAATAAATGCTAATAACAACAACAGCTATAAGAAAATTATTATTCAATAAAATCAAGGTTTTTATTCTTTAAATTAGTTAAAAACCCTTTTTTGCTTAAATATTATTTCAGAAAAGTTTTGTAGTAACTATTCTTCTTCTTCAAAAGTTAATTCTGCATCTTTTTCCCATATTTCCATTTCACAGGGTTTGCAGTTAAATTTTAATTTGTATTCATTTTCTCCATGTTTTAAAGTTAGTGGTTCTGTTAACTTTTCACCCATGGTCTCTTTGTTAAATCTCCAACATTTACCTAGTTCATATTTAACACAATACTTGGTAGTCATCACCCTCGATTTGCCAGGATCCCATTGTAATTCAAAAGCTTTTTCTATTTCTGTAACACCATGTCTTTTGTAAAATGCCCTTGCTAATTTATTGGCAACATTATAGGTAAAATCAAGCTGAGTAACCGGATAAGGATGATCGGTTTTTGTGATTTGAAATTCCTCTCTATGGTATTCATTGATCCTGATATCAATTAATTGTTCCAATACCAATCTTCTGATATCGTTAATTTTTGATATTGGTAAAAACCAATTTTTAGTAAATTCTACTGAAATATCATCAACAATAAAGGGCGTATTACCTGTTTTTGAAAGATTCTTTTTGATATTTGGAACAGTAGATTCTTCATTTTTAGCTAATTCCTTTTCTGTTTCAAAAGTGGAAACACTTTCATGTCCATCTTCATCAATGGCTAATAATTGAAAACCATCGTTGGTTTCGGTAAATTTTAATGAAACACCTATTTTCCTAATTGCGCTGTCATCACGCTCCACTAATCTGTTAAAATTAGCATCTGAATTTCTGTAAATAATAGTTCCTGGTTTTAATGGTTTAAAAGTGTTTGGAACCACTATGTCGTTGATAATAATATTTATTTGCGCGCCATCTGGTTCATTGTTTTCATTCAGAAAAAATAGTCCGTCACCATTGTTTAATAACTCACTATTTTCAATTACATAACCATTGGCTTTTACTTGTAAAACCTTACCTATTAACTGTCCTTGCGATTTTGGGCTTTCCCATGAACCAATTTTTTCAGTGCGTTTATTTACAAAATAATCAGTGTAACCTCGGTTAAAACTTCTATCCATTTCGGCTTCAAAATTATAATGAGTACGGCCAGATGAAGCCTTTTGATAAGTATCGTTATTTTCTAAAAACTCATCTAATTTTTTTCGTAAAAATGATGTGTTGTTTTTAACATAAACCATGTCTTTTAAACGGCCTTCTATTTTAAATGAAGTGATTCCCGCTTCCACTAAATTTGGTAATTGCTCACTTAAATCTAAATCCTTAATAGATAATAAATGGCTATTTTCAATTAATGTTTTTCCTGTTCCATCAATTAAGTTATAAGGTAACCTGCAGTTTTGTGCACATGAACCTCTGTTTGCACTACGTTCGCCATTGGCCACACTCATGTAACAATTACCACTGAACGAAACACAAAGTGCACCTGACACAAAAAATTCTAATTCTACATCGGTGGCTGTGCTAATGTCTTTTATTTGATCTAAATTTAATTCACGGGCCAAAACAACACGTTTCATTCCGGCATCTTTTAGGAATTTTACATGCTGAGGATCTCTATTATTGGCTTGTGTACTTGCATGAATAACGATTGGTGGTAAATCCATTTCCATAATGGCCATGTCTTGAACAATGAGTGCATCTACACCAATTTCATACAAGGTGTGAATCATTGCTTTGCAATCGTCTAGTTCGTTGTCATACAATATAGTATTTACCACCACAAAAACTTGCGCTTTAAATAAATGAGCGTATTTTACCAATTCTGCCACATCTTCCAATGAGTTTGTAGCATTTGAACGAGCTCCAAATTGCGGAGCGCCTATATAAACTGCATCTGCACCGGCATTGATGGCTGCCATACCTTGAATTAAATTTTTTGCAGGTGATAGAATTTCTACTTTCTTTTTCATTAAGCGGTAAAGGTCAGTTTTTATTTGCTAGTATACAAGAATGAGCCAAAAGAAGTAACAATTTTGCAATAATTTTAATTATTAATTGATTGTAAAAGCTTTAAAAACTCATTTGCAATTGCAAGATTAAATCGCTTTGAGTATTGCCATTTATTTGTTCTAATCCGCTCCCAATTGATTTTATATTGTTATATTGGGTATGTGAAAATCTTGCAAAAACTTTTATGTTTTTTGTAATTTTACAACTTGCCATCAAGTAAAATCTTGTACCACTATTTTGAAACATTGGCACACTATAAGTATAAGGAACATTGTCTTCATAAGCATAAATGCGTGCATTGAATTGATCAATATCAAATAATGCCAAACGGGTATTAATGCCAAATTTGTTTTTGTAAAACTTAAATTTTAAATCTTGGTAAATGAGTGTTCCATAAGCATTGGCAGCGTTTTTAGTGTTAAACTCTGATTGTTCAATTCGGCTTTCAGCTTCTATAAATAAACTGATTTTATATTTTAAATGTAACCTAAATTGTTGGCGAATTTGTTCGGCCAAAACAGGATTTAAGGCTGTAATATTATTGCTTTCATTTTTCTGTTTATTTTCAAATTTGTATCGTATATAAATATTAATAACTTTACTAGGATTATATTGAACTTCGCTCAATAAATCGAATCCTTTACTGGGTGCATCTATTTGATACCGTAACCAAGCCGATTTATAAAAATCAATATAACTGTTAATGGTAAATGCTTTTACTGGCTTGTAAGTAATACCAAAATAAAAACCAGTTTCATTTTTACCATCACTATTTTCAGCAAAAGGATTGTTAAATGTAGCTTGATAATTTGCTTCAAAATTCCGGTATAATAAACATAAATCTAATTTACTATCAAGCGATAGCAGTAAAGAATTTGTAGTTGCAAATCCACCATTTTCACTTTTCGAAAATTCCCCACTAAAAAGTGCATTTCCTAATGAAAGTTTATAATCCAATCCTGCATTCATTAATTGATTTCCAGTAAAATTATATTTTTGGTATAATTGATTGCTTGGCAAAAAAGGAACGTTATAATTTGTTTTAATTCCAGTAAATCCTAATTGTAAAAATTTAAAATCTTTTTGAACATGAACGCCTAAAATGCTTTGTTTTACATTGTCTTTGTCCAATATTTCATTGGCAGTTCTGTTAAATCCTGTATAATTAAATCCCGTAAAACCATCAAAGGAATTGATATTATTGGAGTCGGCATTTTGAAAATTAGTATTGATGTTTTTATAAGAGATAAATGAAACAAATTGCCAACTTTTATATTTGTAATCAATAGCAGCACCACGCATAAACTCAAATTCATTTACACTTCTGTATGGCCTAATATTTTGGTAGTACCTGTTTATATTTAATACATAAGCTGATTTACGAGCAGAAAGGCCACTTCCAAAAGTTAAACCTTGACCAAAATTTGCTTGGTAATCACCAATAATTATAGAACTAAAATATCCAATATTTTTAAAATGAACATGAATAGAATTGAAGTCAAATCCGCTGCTTTGAGCACCACTTAAAAACTGTTCTCCAGCATCCTTTTCTCCTATAAAACCAATTTCAATTCGTTTTCCAATTTTTTGTTTTACACGTAACACATATCGGCTTGAAGAACCTAAATAATACTGCTTATTTAAGGGTTTTAATTCGCTTGTTTTATAGCCCAATTTTTGTTGAAAATCATTTTCGTGTTGTAATATAATTTCGGTTTTTCCTACCTGTGTAAGTTCGCTTAATTTTAACTGTTTATTTGTTTCATTAACTTCGGTAAAATGTTTTAAATAAAATATGGTTTCATCACTTAAATTATCTATTGCTTGGAGTTCGTAAATACTTTCAAAATCACCATATTTTTTTCTGTGATTTAAAATTGAAACAATTTCACTTTGCTTTAAATATATTAACTGTTGCAATTCGTTTTCCGAGCATTTGTTTAAGTTTATTTTTGTGTCAAAATAATAGGCTAATTGAGCTTGTAAATCGGAATAATCTAATTGTGATTCTTGGTTTTCAATTAGCTTTTCAATGATGCTTGAAATGATTTCATTTTTTGGTTGTAGCTTTTGTGCAATCAAGTTTTTACTTGAATATATGAATGCTAAAATGAGCATATATTTCAATAAATAACTGAATTTATTTGCCATGAAAAACCATTCCTAAGTGTGGTGTTAATCCTAATGTTTGTTGAAAACTACTAGCAAATAATAAATCAAATTGCTTTAGCTTAGTACTAAATCCAAAAGTGATATAATTTGGATTGTTGGCATATCCCAAACATAATTCAAAATTAGGGTGTAAAGCGTAATTTATTCCACTTCTAAGTATTAATGTTTGCGCTAAAGTCTTATCTGCATCAGCCGTTAAAAACACATTTTTATTTATTAAGTATTTAACTCCAATTCTACCAAAAGTTATTACATTTCCATGTGAATTTATATTGTATTTGCTTTGTGTAGGATTAAATATTAAAAGTCCAAATTGAAGATTTTTGTTTGCTTTAAAAAATGCGCTTAAACTTCCTGCTAAAGCACCTGTATTTTCTTGTTCTGCTATATTTATGGAAATATAATTTAAAGTAATTCCAAGACTAAAATTATTGTTTAGTTTTTTGGCAATCCCAAGACTCATGTTTTGTTGGTTAAATTTTTCATAACCATAATGATTGATAGAAGTGCCAATTTGAAACCATTTTTTGGGAATTATGAAGCTTGAATTGATAGCATTTAGTTGTTTTATGCCAAACCTTGTTTGATTGTATATACCTACTTGAATTGATTTTATTTCTGTACTTGAAGCCATGTTATTAGCACATGAAAAAACATTGCTTTCACTTGTGGAACTGCCACCTAAACTCCACGATTTTGCACCAATAGGATCAAAGATTGGCTGCGCAAAAGCAATTTGAATGACAGTTATAAAAACAATAAAGTAAAACAATTTTATCATTAAATTTAATATAAACTATTGATTTATTAAAATTCAATAATGATATTTTTTATTTAGATTTAAAAATTTAGATTTAAATTTTTATCTTATTAATGTTATTGTTCCGTGAAGTTTTACAGTAGATTCATTTTTTATTTTAAAACTTCCTAAATAAAAATATACACCTTCGCTCACGAGATCTCCGTTTGTAGTTTTTCCATCCCATTTAAAATCTTTGTCATTGCTTTTAAAAATTTCTTGTCCCCAACGGTTATAAATTATAATTTCGGTTTCCCCACATTTTGATATTCCTTCTAATTTAAAATAATCATTGATTCCATCGTTATTAGGCGTAAATACATTGATAGTTTTTACTTTATTTAAACTATCAGCAAAATGAATAGTAGTTTTGGCTGAGTCAGCACAATTAGTACCACTGTTTAAAATCAACATTATTTCTTGGTTATTTATTTCATCAATTAATAATGTTGGATTTTTCAAATTACTGGTTTTTCCATTTGGTAAAAGCCATAAATAATTGAGTGCATTTTCAGTTGGTGTATTTAATGTAACAGTATTTGAACAGGTATCAAAATTGTAAAAAATATTTGCATCTTTGAATTTAAACGACATTTTAAAAGCTGCATTGCTACACCTTGGACTTACATTGGTTTTAAAAACAGCATCAGAGCTAGTTGGGAAATCGCTAATTGTAACTCCATTTTCAGGGCAACTAGCACAAACCGATTGATAGATATAACCTTTTTTATCAAACCTACTTGTTCCACCATCAACATGGTCTCCACTAATATTGCCCCCAAAATAAGTTGCATATAATAATTTTTCAGCATTTTCACTCATAACCATTAAGTAAAAGTCACGTCCATCTGTTGTTTTTTGGTAAGCATCGGCAGTTATTGCTAATCCATTTGTGTTTCCTACATTGTTTATTCCACCCCATCCACTTATATATAACCTTCCACAATCATCTAATAAAAATGCATTAATACTAATATCAAAACTTACACTTCCTCTTCCAAATGTGCTGATCAATTCAATATTATTAAAGTCTTTATTTATTTTACTAATAAACTGTTTTCCATTATTTACTTTATACACATTGCCAATAGGTTGGATATTCCCCATTGAATTTCCAACCACATAAATATTTTCATCATTGTCTAATTCCAAGCTAAAAATTTGATCGCTAGCATTGGTTCCAAAATATTTTAATTTTAAAATAGCACTTCCATCATTTTTAATTTTAGCAAAAAATCCATCACTTTTTCCGCCAAAATAAGAATTTGTTGAATTAGTAATTCCCATATTTTTATTGGTGCTTCCAGCAATAAAAATGTCTTGATTGCTATTTAAATCTACGCTATAAATAACATCATCGCTTAAATTTGGAATAGCAGAACTAAAAAGCAAAGAATTGCAATTTGGACTTAATTTAAAAACTACACCTTTTTGCAATGAATTTATGTTAGCTGCACCAAAAGAACCCGCTGTAATAGGAAAATTTGACGAGTTACTACAGCTTCCTACTATAATATTATTATCTTTATCAATGATTACATCACCTTTAAATTCATCGGCATAAAAAATATTTAGGTCAGCATTTAAATTTAAACCATCATCTAAACTTCCTCCCAAAAATGTTGATCCCAAAAGTGCTGAGCCATTTGCATTAAATTTAGTAACAAAGAAATCATAATTTCCATTTTGACTGGTGTCGTAACCATTATTATTTACAGGAAAATCAACTGATTTAGTAGTTCCCATCACTACTAAATTATCGTTATTATCAATCACTAAACTGTGGGGATTTTCATCGTGTTTTCCTCCCAAATAGGTGGCATAAATTAGTTGCTTTCCATCGCTACTGTATTTGCTAATGGTAATATCACAAGGCAAATTAACTGGAGGTTCACCTATACCACCTTTATAAACTAACTGAAATGAACCAGGTGTAACGGGATAAGTTCCTCCAAAAGCACTCGTAGTAATTCCAGCCGAAAACAAGTTTCCTTTATTATCGTATGTGGCAGTATATCCAAAATTATCTTCAGTAGAACCGCTATAAGTACTAAATATTAAATCTGGATCAATCACTAAATTGTAATTTTGATTGTAATGCTCGGCTTCAAAACCAATGTAATTGTTTTTTAAAACGTATTTTACATTTACCAATACACGTTTTCCTTCTATAATTTGATAAGCAAATGGTTTTTGTTCTTTTAAAATTCCTTGTGAATGGGAAATAAATAATTCTTCATAGCTTATATAAATACTATCAGCACCAGTTATTTGTAATTGAATATCAGCCAAGTTAGCGTTAGGTTTTAAAATCCAATCGTATTTCAACACATTGTTTCTAGAAGCATTTATTTGTAAATCTATTTGCTTATAAATGTTTGGATAAATAATATTTTGAAAAGTATGAACATTACTTTTCCATTTGCTTTTATCATTGCCCAAAAAGTAATTTTTATAGGAATTTTCGGATTCACCGTTTGAAATTGGTATGCAATTTTTATCAGCATTTTTAAACAAAACAGATAAATAATTTCCGTTAATTATAATCTCTTTTTTTTCTATTTTATGCAGGTGATCATTGGCATCCGCCACATTTTTTTGATTTAGAAAATAGTAAGAAATACTTTCATCTTTCATTAAAACATGTAAGTTTGAACTATTGAACTTGAATTTAATATCGTCATTCCATTGCCCTTTATTTTCAGTAAAATTTAAATTATTTTTTATGGCCTCTGGCAAAATATTTACTTGTGCCAAAGAATAATTTTGACTACCAAATTGCGCAGCAATTAAAAAAATAATATATTGGAGGTTTTTAAGCAAATAAAAATATTTTTCAGTAAGCAAAGTAAATGAATTTTAAAATAAATAGCTTGCAATAAAAGCATTTAGAAATTTTAATTATTTTTTTGCAAATACTTGCAACCAAAAAATACTATATTTAATCAACTGTAACAGCAATAGAAAAAGTGAGCCAGAATATAAGTCAAGAATTGATAGATAAATGCATACAAGGACAAGCTAAAGCTCAGAAACAATTGTATGAATTTACAGTAAGACAAATGTATGGAATATGTTTAAGATATTGTAAAAATGCTGATGATGCAAGAGATACCATGCAAGAAGGTTATATTAGGGTTTTTAGTAAAATGAAGCAATTTGAAGGCAAAGGAGTTTTAGAAGCATGGATGAGAAGAATATTTGTAAACTGTGCTTTAGAAAATATAAGAGTAAATAAGTTTTATACTGAAACGAGCGATATAGCCGAAGAATATAATTTAGGTTTTGAAAATTTAACTATTGACAAAATGAGTCAAAAGGAAATTATGGAAATTTTTCAAAAGCTTGCCAATGGATACAGAACGGTTTTAAATTTGTTTGCCATTGAAGGTTATTCTCATGCTGAAATAGCCGAAATATTAGGAATAAGTGAAGGAACATCAAAAAGTCAGCTTGCAAGAGCTAGAGGCGCTTTTTTAAAAGAATATAACAAATTAAAGAATTGAATAAATTAGACAATATATTAAAACAACAAATGGAAACCTTTGCTCCTGATGCGCCAAATATTTGGACGGGAATAGCGCAAGGTGTCCAAGCGAATGCTGCTTTGCAAACAGCAAAAGTTTCAAAAACTATTGGCAGTAAATTAGTCATTACAGTTCTTAAAATTGCTGCTTTTATAGTGATTCCTGCAATTGTAGTAGTTTATTTTATAAGTAATGAAAAAAATAATATTGTAGAAAGTCCAAAAGTGGAAAACAGAATTTTATCTTCAAACTCAAATACCGAAGATAAAAAAACAGTTGAAACGCCAAAAATAGCTTCAGTTAATATTGAAAATAAAGCTTTAAAAATTAATGAAAATAAAAGAGCAATTTCAAATAATAATAGCTCTTCAAATACTTCAGAAAAAACTTCAAATGAAATATTTACAATCAGTCAATTAAAAATTTCAGAACAAAATAGTAAAACAAAAAGTGAAAAATTAATGATTGTTTTAAATGAAAAAAACAATGATAATTTATACGAAGAAATTACTGAAAATAAAGAAGTGGAAAAGATAGAAGAGAATGAAACGAGAGGAGATTTTTTAAATTCAATGAATGAAGCGGGGATTAGAATATTTCCTAATGTTTTTACTCCAAACAACGATGGAATAGATGATAAATATGTGATAGATTTAGAAGGTGAAAAATTCTATAATTTAAAAATTTATAATTATAACAATGAATTAGTTTTTGAAAGTGAAGACAAAAATAACAATTGGGATGGAGTAAACTATAAAACTGGACAAGCCTGTAATAGTGGTACATACTTCGGAATTTTAACTTATAAATTGCCAAATGAAGATAAAAATTCAACTCGAATGACAAAAATTAAATTGATTCGATAATTGTTAAAATTTGTAAATTAATTAAATAATATTATGTTAGCAAACTGTTTAAAATTTAAAAATAATAATAAAATGAAATATATGTACTTTAATTTATCCATCCGAAAGCTTAAATACAGCGCTGTTTTGGTTTTTCTATTGTTTACGTCTATATTGGTAAAAGCCCAGGCAGATTTTACAATAGCTCCTACAATAGCTTGTGCTGGAGTTGACAGAACACGTGTTAATATTACCACACCTGGTATTGCAGCAGCTGATTTAATTTCATTTACTGTTCGTTGGGGCTTATCAAATGATACAGCTGTAAATGCTAGAATTGCAGGGCAACCGCCAATTCCATTGTTTTCGAAACAATATTTTAATGGCGGTACTTATACCATAACAGTTGTAGTTAAAAGAAATGGTGGGCCAGATGTTGTTATCAATAAAACTGTAAAGATTTGGGAAAGACCATTTACAGCTTTTACCCTTTCAAGTGCTGATAACCAATGTTTTAAAAATAACCAATATTGTTTCGGCAATATTTCAAAACAGGGTACTGCACCTTTGGTTAAGTATGAATGGACTTTTGGAGATGGAAATTATCGATTAATTACTGATACCAATAACAGAAATATATGTCATCAATATGCATTGAATAATCCCGCTTACCAAGTTGGATTAAAAGTAACAGATTCTGTTGGTTGTACTACCGATCCTATTGCTGATTTATTAAGCGCTAAAGGAGTTAGATTGGCGCCAGACATTAATCCTAAATTTGAAATTACAGGTAAAACTCAGTGTGATACAACTTTTTATATATACAAAAACACCACTGCAATGAGTTTTGCAAATGTATATTCATTTACTTGGGATTATGGCGATGGTACAACATATGTTTCTGGCCCACCTAACACTATTTCTCAAGATTTTGATAGATGGTCTAAGCCTTATAAACATGGATATACTACTAATAATGTGTTTCGTCCTTCTTTATTTGTTAAAGATAAATCATCAAATTGTTCAGATATATTTTATTACGAAAATACAGGTTTACCATTACCCGAAAATATTATCTATCAAATTGAGTTGTTAACTAAACGAAGCATTCCAAACGATTCAATTGCTGATTCAATTTGTTTGATGAAACCAGGTGCAGCAACACTTACCATGTATAATAAATATGATTTACAAGGACCGGGTGGGACACCATTAGATTTACAATGGCATTTTCATGATCCAAATGCAAATCCACCAGGATCAGATGTAAATCCATTTAGAAATGTAATACAACCTACTTATGATTACAAAGGTATGGGTCAGTTTTTTCCTACTTTAACTGTAAAATGTCCGGGTACTACTGCTAAATCAAGAACATATACTTTTTATTCAAAAATAGATACCCTTCCAAAAGATTTAAATAGGTATCAATATCAAGATTTTTGGGCTGCTCCAGATCCAAATTATCCTCAGTGGACCAATCCGAACGACCCACAATTAAACCCCATTTTATATACAAAAAATGGCAGATTATTGACACCAAATACTGCTACAAATCCTCAGTTTTACAATTATAACGGTAAAATATCGGCATATGTTTATGATACAACTTATAGTTCAGTTGATCCAACTGTTATATTAAGTATTCATGCACGTCACAATGGTTGGGCTGATTCTATGAGTTCAAGTTGGGATTTCTTTAACATAAATGAAGATGCATGTATTAATAAATGGATTGATACAGGTTCTGTAACTTTTAGAAATCCTTTTACAAGTTCATTAATTACAGTTCCATTTTATAGAGATTTTTGTAACCCAATATCTCGTGTAATAAGAACTACAGATACATTATTTAGAGATAAATTAATAGGTTTAGGAGTACAAATTTTAGGTCCTTTTGTTAGAATTGAAAATCCTCCATCAGGTGTAGTTTTACAATGGCAAAAATTACAATGTGGTCCTGATTATCCAGTACAATTTGTAAATAATTCATTGACTTATCAATCAAATAGACTTTGGATTCGTTGGGATTTTGCGGAAGATGCATTTGCCCCTGCTTGTACATCTTATTCTATTCCAAATCCTTCACAAGCAAATGGCGGAAAAAAGCCATACACTAGTGCTGGTGATTTACAAAATAGAACCATTGGTGCTTTTATTGCCAATGGAAAATCTTATTTAGGTAGATTAAATATTTGTAATTACTCACACGATACAATTCCTACACGCCAATATACCAATTGGGATGTAGCTTTTGATTGGTATAGATATGGACATGATTTTCCGCCTTACGATTCAACAAGATGGAAAAAAGGATATACAGTTTGGCCAACATCAGTAGCTCCTCCAGCTGGATTTACATGGGTTCAACCAAGAGATTCAAGCACTTGGAATAAACCAATGACTGCAATTGGACCTACACCAACTCGAATAGATACCATGGTCAATATTTGGCCTGCAGATATTCCCGCTAATAATGTGATTATACTGAACAGGGCAATTCCAGATCCAATTTCAAGTTCAAGAGGAAATTGGATGGATGTTATTCCTGCTGGAACAAGAATTGACACAGGTTTATTACCCATTAATTTAGCTCAAAAAGCAAATGATGGAAGAATTAGAACTTATAGAGGTTCTGACATTATACCTGGAATTTCTCCTTCTAAAACCTTATATAGATATGCTTTTGACCGTCAGGTTGTACAAGATGTTACAGTTACTTTAAGAATGAAAGATTCATTGAATAATATTTCTGGTGATCCTGGATTTAGAAAAATAAAGTTGAAATTTGATACCATTCAAATTTATGATCCTATTACTAACGGTACAAAAGATTCTATAATCAGAGATTCTCTATTCTTAGATGATTGGGATTGTAATGGTTCTAGTAGCGTAACATTAAGTTTTACTCGTCCAGATGCATTTGGTTTAAGTCAAGATGGAAAAGTTTGTCCTAATTTTAAAAACGGTTCTTCAGGTGGAGACCCTCAATTAATATTTAATAGAGCAGGATATTTAGATTCTTCAAGAACAAATCAAGGTGCGGGTATTTTACCTTCTAGTTCTAGAACAATGTTATTAATTAATTATGATTCATTACTAGATAGAAATGACAATACACCTTGTAAATTAGATAATTTTGTGGATTGGTCTGGCGTAAATCCTGATCCATTATATGCTGGAGGATTAACTATGCCTATGATGTACAATTCAGTTAATTATCCGTTACCTCCACCACAACAATGGAGTTCTCCATCAGGAAATAGAGCATGGCTACATTATTGGCCAAGTGGACCAACAGGTGCTGGGGTTAACAACATGCCTAAAGATCCTAAAGGCTGGATAACATTGGGTTTAATAGTAGGAACTGGATGTTTTTCTCCTACCAATTGTAATTTGCCATCATGTGTTAGTGATACCGTTTGGTACCATCGTTTCTTCAGATTTATAGAATTGAATGCAAACTTTACCATTGAAAATTTTGCCCATGATTTTCCAAATCCTCCACCTTTCTGTTACTTAAGAGGAAGAGGAGATGATGTTGTATTTCATTATTACGATTCAATTCAAGATAATGTAATTGCCGATGTTTGGGATTGGGGTGATGGAACTGCTACTGTAGATTCATTTTATTACCAACCAAATGAAGACATTCCTTTTAATAGAATTAGGTATATATTCAATTCAAATGAACTTCCATGGACGCTTTCAAGTACGGAATACTTTCCTGTTGGTTCAAGAATTTCTGTCGATACAGTGATCAATAAAATTTATCGTTGTGATGACATAGCTAAAGTTTTACCACCACAAAGAATAGATACCATAATTACTACTCGTGATTCAAGTTTAATGTTTACTCCTATTCACCATAAATACTTAAAAACTACTTTTGAACAAATGGTATTAGGTGGAAGTGGGCAGTTAGAAAGAAGAGGTGATATAACCCCTGTTCTACATAATATGGTAACAAATAGTTATTTTAAATGTGAAAACAGAATAACCAAATACATAGTAATTGGAGTAATTGATACTTTTGATATTAAGAATGCAGCTGGTGAATGGGACACAGTTTTCTGCCAAGGCGAAACAGTTTATTTCTATGATTCCATCAGGTATTGGTATCCTTCCACTAATTGTTCAAGGCCATTAAACATTCCTGCAAATGAAAATGATTTATTGAATAACGATCAAGGAAATATGCATAATTGGGCATATACAAAAGACAATTATCCAATTGATTCAATTCAAACAAATGTTACTTACGATTTAACTGATTATTTAGTTTTCCCTGGTACTACTGCTGTTTGTCCTGTTACTCATAATAATTTAAGAGTAGTTGGTGTGGCAGCTGATGGATTTTCTCCAGTAGTGCGTTGCTTTAAAAACAGAGAGTATTTCCATGAACGAATTTATTGGGATTTTGAATCTGATGGAGTTGTTGATGCTTTTGGACCATTTAGGGTTACAAATCCTATTACTCATCAATATCCTAAATATGGTAGATATAAAGTATCAATGATTTCAATTGATAGTATTGGCCGTTGGGATACTTGTTTCCAATTTGTAAACGTAGTAAAACCTATAGCAGCTATTGAAGCTAAAGATCTTTATATTTGTGGTGATAACTTTATATTCAAAGATTCTACTACAATTTTAGATGATTATTGGGCTACTACTGGTATAGATTCATTAGATAGAATTGCATCATGGAAATGGTGGTTTGGTGATAGAAAATATTATCCATTAGCTCCTCAATCTATTTTGAAAAACCCTGTTTATGACTATAGAAGAAATGGTAAATATACTTTACGTTTAGCTATAAGTACTGAACAAGGTTGTACCGATACTGCCTTTAAAGATATCTTTATCAGTGGCCCTCGTCCTCATTTAGTAATTTTAGATGATACACTTGGTTGTGCACCTCATAGAGTTAGAATAGTAAGTATTCCAGAACGTGAAGTATGGGCAAATGCTAAAGATACACCAACTAAATCTACATTTATACTTTCTGGAAGACCAGATGGTGCATCTGATTTTATCCAATATTCAGTGATAGATACTGCAACTTTCTATTATGATCAACCAGGAACATATTATATTTCAGCAATAGCTTATGATAATATTAATGGTGCAGGTGGAGTTTGTAAACCAGTTATTATTCCTGACACCGTTGATGGTTTTGAAAAACCAATAAGAATAACTGTAAATGTACCTTACAAAGTAGATTTTTTAAGTTCTAGAGATACTGTTTGTGTAGGTGAAGTATTTACAATAACAAACAAATCAGACAGAGACACCATTAATAGATATAGAATGGATGTTTTTGATGCTAAATACAATGCAAGGTTAGATTCAGTGTTAAAAACTAATTTTATAGCTGATACATCATGGCAGTATAGATTTAATAATATTGGTCAATACAAATTGGTATTAAATTCAACTAGATTTAATAAAGGATTCTCTCTTTGTTTAAATCAAGATACCATTACAATGGTAGCTACTAGATCAAAAGCAGATTTTACAGCAACTGCAGAAGGTGAAGCAGCATTTAGGTTTACCAATACTTCTGATACAGCTATTTCAGATAAATATACATGGAAAATTTATAATCCTGATGGCTCAATGTTTAAAGACTATCCAAAAAGTTTTGATGAAACAAGTGATTTAAACAATTTTGTACAAACTTTCTATGATCTTGATTCAACTAAATCTTTTATAGTTTGTATAGTTGCTGATGTAGCCGGAACACATTCTTGTCCTGATTCAGTTTGTAAAACAATTGACGTAATTGTACCAAAAAGTAAATTGAAAATACCAAATGTATTCACACCTAATGGTGATGGAGTAAATGATGTATTTAAAATTGATATATCTGGATTCAAAAAATACAGTTTAGTGATTTGGAACAGATGGGGTAATAATGTTTTTGAAAGTGGTAATCCTGAAATTATGTGGAATGGTAAAACTAATAACGATGGAGGAGAAAACCCCGCTGGTACATACTATTACTTATTTAATTATCAATTAAGAGGTGGAGAAGAGCAAACAATTCGTGGTTCTATTACACTGATTAGAGATTAGATTAAACAATAAAAAAATAAAAAAAAGCTGCTTCAATATTTTTGAAGCAGCTTTTTTTATGTTATTTGTTAATTTTTATGGTTATTTTATTGAATATATAAAGCATTTATTTCTTCATTATTGATTACACGATTATATATTTTTACATCATCAATTGCACCTTGAAAATAATAATATTTTCCATAACCACCGCCATTTCCTATAATAAAATGCTTTTCAGTATTTGCAAATTCTTCGTTGTTTTTGTTATCTATGTTCGCTTGTAAAACACCATTACTATAAACTTTTAATTGATTGCCATTGGCAATAAAAACAATGTGCTGCCATGAGTTTAACTGAATAGGAGCGGAAGCATTTAATGGATCAATTCCATAAACCGTATTTGTTCCATTTATATTCCAATTATCAAAATTAAAATATTGCTTGTTTCTAAAATGATTATCAATGCTGTATTCAAAACCACCAAAAGGACTACGTTTGCTCAATATTGCACAAGGTTTAATAGTGTCTTCTAAATTTACCCAGCAACTAATACTGAATATTGCGTTGGTAATAGATGCCAAGTTTAAATCACCAAAATTAACTATAGCAGAATCATTTCTGTTTAAATAAATTGCTTGGTTTGCTTGCAGTTTTCTGTCTTGTATAAATATAGTTTTTGAGTTCATTCCTTCCGTATTACTTATACTTTCAAGGTATGAGTTACTAAATGGAATATTTACTACTAAACCTTCGTTTAAATCAATAATATTTTCTTTTGGTGAAATTTTTTCTGAATTACAAGAAGCAAATATACCTAAGCAATAAATTATAAATAAGGAGTTTTTCATATTGCAATATGAAACGAAAATGTATCATTTTTATTACATCATTTTAAAAAGATCAAAGATCAAATTTCAATTAAATTGATATCTTGAAAAAACAACAATTTATTGAAATATATAAATTGAAAATAACTATAATTTCATTACTTATGCAACTTACTTTTATTACCTACAAACCTTATGATTGACAATTCATTAATAAATGAAGAAACACTTCGTGCTATATTTAATAATGCGGTAGATGGAATGATAGTTATAAATAATAGAGGTATTATTCAAACAATAAATAATTCTGTAACTAACATGTTTCAGTTTTCTAACGATGAAATGATAGGCAATAACATTAGTATGTTAATGCCTGAACCAGATCACTCAAAACATGATGGTTATTTAAAAAAGCATAACGAAACAGGTGAAAAAAAAATAATTGGAATTGGAAGGGAGGTAATTGGTAAGAGAAAAGATGGTACCACTTTCCCATTTTTTTTAAGTATTTG
Organism: Bacteroidota bacterium; assembly: GCA_947456185.1. Classification (GTDB taxonomy): domain Bacteria; phylum Bacteroidota; class Bacteroidia; order UKL13-3; family UKL13-3; genus JAAFJM01. The sequence goes on from CANGPW010000016.1 coordinate 24,524, forward strand.
CGATGTTGAAACGGAAAACGGTGATAAGCTTTTTGCTGGAGTTATACATGATATAAGTGTTTTGAAAAAAGCACAAAAAGACATAGAAGATTATAGTAAGATCCTAGAAAAAAATAATTTAGATTTAGAAAAACATGTAAAAAATAGAACGGCTCAATTAAGTATTGCAAATTTAGAATTGGAGAGCTCTAACGCATTATTAGCAAATCAAATAGTTGAAACGAATAAAGCAAATGTTGAATTATTAAAGTCTCAACAAATGCTTACCATCATTTCCCAAAATTATCCAAATGGGATTATAAGTGTTTTCAATAAAAACCTTGTTTGTGAGTTTATTGAAGGACTTGAATTGAATACACTTAATTTGAAAAAAGAAGATTTTTTAGGTAAAACAATAGCTGAAACTTTTGATAAAGAAATAAGTGAAATACACACACATCATTTTAACAAAACAGTTAATGGTGAAAATACCATGTATGAATTAGTTATAAATAACAATAATTATTTGTTTTATACAACTCCAATTAAGGATGATTATGATTCAATTGACAGAATTGTAGTAGTTTGTTTAAATATTAGTTTGGTAAAAGAGGCGGAAGAAAAAACCAGACATGCATTAGATAAAGCCAATGAATTAAGTGAATTGAAATCTAGGTTTATTTCTATGGCGTCTCATGAATTTAGAACGCCCTTAAGTACTATACTTTCATCGCTTAATTTAATGGTAAAATATAAAGAACTAAATGAACATGAAAAATTTGCGTCACATGGTGTTAAAATTAAAACTTCAATTATTAATTTAACTGAAATTTTAGAATATTTTTTATCAGTAGAAAAACTAGATTCAGGACATTTTAAAATTGAACCGACTACATTCGATTTGGTTGATTTTATTAATACAAACATAGATGAAGTTGTAAACGATTTAAAAGATAAACAAAGAATAGTATTACAGCTTTCTCTAAAAAAAATTATGATTAATCATGATAAAAAGATAATCAGAACTATTTGGCAAAACTTAATTACTAACGCAATAAAGTATTCTCCAGAAAACGGTGAAATTATTGTTCATTTACAAGCAAATGATGATAAATTCATTTTAAGTGTAATTGATAATGGAATTGGTATTCCTCTAAATGAACAAAAACACTTATTTGAAAGATTTTACAGAGCAAATAATGCTGCTAATATTCAAGGAACGGGTATTGGTTTAAATATTATAAAAAAATACATTGAACTTCTAGGTGGTAATATTACATTTACCAGCAAACTAAATGAAGGAACAACTTTTACAATTAACCTCCCATTGGTTTTAAATCCAATATCAAATTAATTCAAAAATGAAGAAAATATTAGTAATTGAAGATAACAAAGATGTACGTGATAATATTGCCGAAATACTTGAACTTTCAGGTTATAAAGTAGAACAAGCAATAAATGGAAAAGAGGGTGCTACTAAAGCTAAATATTTACTTCCAGATTTAATTATTTGCGATATCATGATGCCGGAATTAGATGGTTATGGTGTTTTAAATTTGTTATCTTCAGAAAGTATTACTTCATCTATTCCTTTTATATTTTTAACTGCAAAGGCGGAATTAAATGACATGCGAAAAGGCATGAACATGGGCGCTGACGATTATATTACCAAACCTTTTGAAGATGCTGAATTATTAAAAGCAATAGAAGTTAGATTAGGTAAGGTTAGTGCTATTAAATCTGATTTCCATAAATCAATTGAAGGCATAGAATCATTCATTGAAACTGCAATGACTTTGGAAGATTTAGACAAAATATCGAAAGACAGAAAAAGAATTTTGTTTAAAAAGAAACAACCTATTTATAGCATTGACAATGTGCCAAGAGGAATATATTTTATAGAAAAAGGCTCTGTAAAAACATACAAAACGAGTTTAAACGACAAAGATTATATTTCAAAAATTTATAATGCAGGTGAATTTTTTGGATATATTAATTTGTTAGAAAATGCAAATTACTCCGACAATGCTGAAGCTTTAGAAGAAACTGTTACTTATTTTATTCCTAAAGACGATTTTTATGAACTGATTTCTAAAAACAGATTAGTGGCTAATTCATTTATAAAAATGCTTGCCGGAAGTGTAGTAGAACACGAAAACAGAATGATGAAATTGGCTTATAATTCTGTTAGAAAACGCATTGCAGAAAGCTTAATTATGCTAGATAAAACTTATAACACCAAAAACGAAGAACATTTTGTTATCAATGTAAATAGACAAGATTTGGCAAGTTTAGTAGGAACAGCTGCAGAAACTGTCATTAGAACTTTATCGGATTTTAAAGAAGAAAAATTAATTGAAGTAAAAGGCAGTGCAATTACCATTTTAGAAAAAAACAAACTTTTGAACATGAGAAATTAGTTGTTTTGAAAATACTTTAATATAGTTCAATGTATATCATATATTGAAAAGTAGTCATTACGAAAGAAGTGAAGCAATCTTAAACTTAATATGAGATTGCTTCACTTTATTTGCAATGACATTTATATTTTTTGGGCATTTAATACTGAAGAATTTCCTCTAAAATCAATGGTCTATCATCCATCGACTAAATACTTTTAAAAATAATAAATTAGGTTAATGGCTTAATTGGCTTACTTTTGTACGCTTTTATTCTGAAATAAAAGCACCTATAACAAATAATTAATTAATGAAATTTACTGAATTGCAGTTAATAGAGCCTATTTTAAAGGCATTAACTGACGAGGGTTATACAACCCCAACACCTATCCAACAACAAGCCATTCCGATAGTATTAAACAAAATAGATTTATTGGGCTGTGCCCAAACAGGAACAGGAAAAACAGCAGCTTTTGCTATTCCAATGTTGCAAAATTTATACAAAACTAAAAGTAACGAAAAAGGATTTAAAAAAATAAAAGCTTTGGTTCTTACACCAACGCGTGAGCTTGCCATTCAAATAGATGAAAGTTTTAAAGCTTACGGTCGCTATACCGGAATTACAAGTACTGTAGTTTTTGGTGGAGTAGGACAAAAGCCTCAAACCGATGCTTTGCGCAGAGGAATTGACATTTTAATTGCTACACCTGGCCGTTTATTGGATTTAATGAACCAAGGTTATGTTGATTACAAGAGCTTAGAAGTTTTTGTATTAGATGAAGCCGACAGAATGTTAGACATGGGTTTTGTGAATGATGTGAAAAAAGTAATTGCAAAATTACCTTTCAAACGCCAAACTTTGTTCTTTTCGGCTACCATGCCACCCGAAATTGTGAAGTTAGCAAACACCATTTTAACTAAACCTGAAAAAGTAGAAGTAACTCCAGTTTCATCTACAGCTGAAACCATTCAACAAGCCATTTATTTTGTAGATAAAAACAACAAACGCGATTTGTTGATTGATATTTTAAAAGATAAAAAGATAAAAACTGCTTTAATATTTACTAGAACTAAACATGTGGCCGATAAAGTTTCAAAAGAATTAGCCAAAGCAGGTATTAAATCGGCTGCCATTCATGGCAATAAATCGCAAAATGCAAGACAAAAAGCATTGAATGATTTTAAAGAAAATACCATCAGGGCTTTAGTGGCAACTGATATTGCTGCGCGTGGAATTGATATTGACGATTTAACACACGTTATTAATTACGATTTGCCAAATATTCCTGAATCTTATGTTCATAGAATTGGTAGAACTGGCCGTGCTGGTGCAAATGGAATTGCTTTATCGTTCTGCGATTTTGAAGAAAAAGCATATTTAAAAGACATTCAAAAGTTAATCAATATCTCTATTCCAGTAATTGAAGACCATGATTATCCAATGAAAGATTTTGAAGTAAAACCAAAAGAACCACAAAGAGGACGTGGCCCTAGAAATGATAAACCTAAAAGTAATACTAGTCAATCAAAACCGAGTAACGGAAGTTCAAAAAGATACGGAAATAGATAAATAAAAAATCCTGATTGAAGCAATTCAATCAGGATTTTTTTTTATAAAAGCCTGACGCATTGCCATGCTTTGGCTTTTTAATCGGCTAACTTTGTTTACTGCACGTTTAAATCAAAACTCATACGGGCTTGAACACCTCGGTAATGCATTATTTTTTCAAAATCGGTGTATAATTGAAACTGTTCAGCTGTTAAACTTCTTTTGGTTAAAAACATACTTGCTTGTCCCGACATGTCTGAAATTAAAGTTTCAATAGGATCCTTCATTTCAGGGAAATTTATAATTCTACAATCAGTAATTTTAGCTTTAGTTTTAGCTATTGCTATTGCTTTGTCTAATCCACCAAATTCATCTACCAAACCTATTTCTTTAGCATCAATGGCAGCCCAAACTCTTCCTTGTGCAATGCTATCTACCTGTTCTTTTTTAAGTTTTCTGCCTTCGGCAACTTTGGTAATAAAATCATCATAAATTCTATCAACTCCTTTTTGAATAATGGCTCTTTCGGCTGTAGTTAAAGGTCTGTCTATAGAACCTAAGTCGGCATATTCGCCAAATTTTACCGTTTCTACATTTATTCCTAACTTATTATTTAATAATTCTTTGGCATTAATCATTAAACCAAATACACCTATAGAACCTGTTATGGTATTTGGTTCCGCTACTATCACATCGGCCGGAGCAGCTATGTAATAACCGCCACTTGCAGCTACACTTCCCATGCTTACTATTACTGGTTTTGCCTTTTTGGCTAACACTACTTCGCGCCAAATTACATCACTTGCCATGGCGCTACCGCCCGGTGAATTAATGCGTAAAACGATTGCTTTATATTTATCGTCTAATCTTACTTTTTTTATTGCCTTGGCAATGGTTTCACTGCCCATATTGTCATCACCACTTTCGCCACTTACTATTTCACCATCACAATAAATAATTGCTATTTTATCTTCACTTGTACTCACATTTATATTTGGAGTATTGCTGTATTTTTCTAAAGTTACAAAGTTCAAATTCTCATCACTACCTATTAGTTTTTTTAACTCAGTTTCTATTTCATCATCGTACTTTAAACCATCGGCCATTCCTAATTTTACTGCGTCTTCTGGGTGTTGAATTAATAGTTGATCAATGATATTTTCTACTTCACTTATTTGTTTTTTTCGTGCGGTAGCAATACCATTTACCATGGTATGGTACAAACTTCCTAAATAAGAACTGATTTGTTCTCTGTTGTCATCACTCATTTTGTCAGCTATTAAAGGCTCTCCAGCCGATTTGAATTTTCCATGACGAATCAATTCAGGATTAACACCTATTTTTTCGAACATATTTTTCAAATACATTACATCGCTTGATAATCCATTTAATACCAATTCTCCTGCTGGATTTAAATAAACTTTATCGGCTACTGAACATAAATAATAAGATTTTTGATCGGCCAGTTCTCCATAAGCTATGACAAACTTTTTCGATTTTTTAAAGACAATTAGTTCATTTCTAATTTCTTCTAATGCAGCAAAACTGTTCATGTTGATACCTAGTTCTAGGTAAATTCCTTTGATATTATCATCAGCTGCAGCTTTTTTTATATTTTTTAAAATATCGTCTAAACCTGCATCATTTTTGCTTTCAAACGTTTGAAAATTAAAGTTTTTAAACGAATTATTGCTGGTTCTTTCAGGAATAGCATAGTTTAAGTTAAGTTTTAAAATGGAATTGGTTTCAACATTTACTTCTTGTTTTTTGCCTTTTGAAGCCAAACCTGCAATTGCACCTACCAACACAAAAATGAGTATTACTCCGCTAATTACAAAGCCTAACATGCTAGCAAACATGAATTTGAAAAATTGTTTCATAAGTAGATTGATTGTTTTAAATTATTAGGCAATATATTTATAAAATATACTTCAGCCTAACTATTTATTCAAACGAATTTGCCAAAAGATAAATGGTATTTAATTAGGATAGTCATAAATAACAAATTGAATTTAGCAATTATTTTGCACTTCTAATTAAATACTTCACCATGCTTTTACTTCTTCTCAAATCACGTTTTTGAATATTGAAAAAATATAAATCGTCTTGATTTTCCCATACTTTCCATTTCAAATCCTTTTTGGTTTGAATTAAAGTACATTCCAATAAAAGCGCTTGTACATCTTTATTAAAATATGGAATTAGCGATGTTCTTTCACCACCAATATGCGCTAATCCACTTACTGAATACGATTCAACTTTTAGTTTTAAATTGAACTGAAAAGAAACATTTTTCTCAGTTACTTTGTATCCTTTTTTAATTAATTGCTTTTGGCAGGTAGCCAATATTACTTTTTGAAAATCACGGGAAATTGCTTTAGGACTTTCATTAATAATTGAAATGTTTACCGGAATATCGTTTTTAGAATTTGACCAAACAAAAGATCTGTACCAATATCGCCTATGACAACTACTTAAAAATAGGAGATTCAGGAATGTAATGATAAGCAATAGTTTAACTTTAAATTTCATTTTAAGTAACTTAACTATTTACCCATGATATACCCTAGATGCTATTATTTTCCCGTTTTCTATTTCCAAAACTTCAGCCACTAACATGTCATCTTCATTTGGAACTTGCCTTATATATTCCATAAAAACTCTTTGGTTATTTGCTGTTAAACTAGTTACTGCATAATGCAAATTTGGCAACCTTAAAAAAGCATCTTCCCACCAAGTTCTGAGTGCATTTTTTCCAATAATTAGTCCGTTTGTTTCTGGCAATCTTATTTTTAGTTTTGGGCTAAAATGTTTGGCATTTTCATGGTATAAATTCAATAAATTTTCTAAATGGTGCTGGTTAAATGCTTCAAACCATTTAAGTGCAATTTCCTCGTTTGTCATTTTAAAACACTACTCGTTAATTAAAGTGATGGTGCCATGTAAAGTTTTTTCGCTATCGTTTAAATCAAATTTATATTTAAAAGTATAATAATAAACCCCAGCTGAGTTTGGCAATCCATCATTATCGGTTTTACCATTCCAGTTAATTCCATCATTTCCTTTTCCATCGGCATTTCCTTCAAAAACCTTATTCCCCCAACGGTTATAAATTTTTATTTCATAAAATGTCTCCCCTAAAATATCAATATCAAATGCATCATTTATTCCGTCACCATTAGGAGTAAAGACATTTGGAACTTGAATTAAGCGTGAAACTGGAATAATAATCTTACATGTTGTGTCGTAACAATCAGCTGAATTTTTTACTGCTAAACATACTTTAAAACTATCGTTTAAACTTTTGTAATCGTGGGTTGGATTCTGGCTATTTGAAACATTGTTTGAACCCGAACTAGGTTGACCAAAATTCCAATAATAATTGGTAGCATTTGTTGATTTATTTACAAATGAATACAAGGGAGTATTGGCCGCATTGATATCAAAATCCGCCTTTACATTTCTAACATAAATAGCGTGAATAGCAGTATCAATACAGGTAATATTTACTTTTGGTGTTGGAATTAATTTAACAAAATAATTCCCTGAATCTTTAAAACTATAATTAAATACAGTGTCGGTTCTAGGTTTTATTCCTGAACTAAATCCAGTACTTGTTTGCCATAAAAACTGACTATACAATGTATCGGCTCTTGCTTTTAATGAAAATATTTCATTAGGGCAAACACTATCTGGACCAATTAAATTTACTATTGGTTTATCCAAAACGGTAACATATACCGGTCGAGAATTTGGATTCAAAGTATCAGGATAAACTGATGTACAATAAATTGTTTGTCCAGTTATTTCATTAACTAAAGAATCAGTGCCTAATAATAAAAGTCGGTACCTGCCTGATTTTACTAATGTAAAATTGGTAGCTGTATCTTTATCAGTAGATAAAATAAAATTAATTGGGCCATTTACTGTCCATTGCCAGCTTTGCAATTGAACTCCAGTGGTATTCTTCAATTTTAATTTTACTGGACTACACCCTAAAGTATCACCACTTGCAAAAGTGTAATATGGTTTAGGTCCTTTAATAGTTAACGGCAACAAAACACTGTCGGTACAACTATTTTGTGTAATAACTACAAGTTTTACTATAAAAGACCCATTACTTGTAAAATCATGAAGCGGATTTTTATTTAAACTTTCAGTTTTTAAATCGCCAAAATTCCAACGCCAATTTACTATGCTATCGTATTTTGAAAAACCAGTTAAAATAGAAGAGTCTAAAATTTTAGAATTGTCTAAAAAAGGAATAATTTTAGGAGCACAAATTAAATTTCCACTTATGGGGCCTATACCCGCTTTAACATCTACAACCTTTATTTCATTTTTAACGGTTAAAGTGTCTCTGCATCCTAAACTATCTTGAACAGCTATTTTTATTGTGTAATTACCATAATTTTTATATTTATATTTTGGTAATGAACCAGTTTTTGTATAGGCATTGGTATCGCCAAAATTCCATGATATTTTTTCAAAGTTTGCACGGCTATTCAACCGCCAATAACCGGTATACCTAGAATAATAATCAATGCTATCTATAAATGTCACTGAATCATTTAAACAAATAATGGGTTTTTTAAAATTTACGCCAGCATAAAAGCCTAAATATAATGTGGTATCATATGATTGAGAACAACCTTTTCTATTGGTTAAAGTCACTTTTAGGTTTTTTATTCCCATTGTATTAAATACATAGGACTTTTGATGAATCACTTTTTCGGTAGTAGAGAAATTTTGAATACTATCAACACCATTAAAACTAATTCTTACTGTAGTTAAACTATCTTGTATTGAATCTAATAAACTAATGGTAACTTTATAAGGGGCGCACTTGCCTTCTATTTTTGTAGTAAATTGGGGTTTTATTTTTATTAATTGAAGCATATTATGATACCACGCAGTATCATAGCAAATGCCGTTTTTTATAATTAATCCAACGGTTACCCAGCCATTAGAATCGGCAGTATTTGAATACCTATAACGATAAAAATTTTCTTTAGGATTCACCGAATCCCAATTGTTTTTATTCGCAGCGGAATCTACATTAATCCATATTTTTTCTCGCCCACAGTCTGGTAAAGTTTCTTCAAATTGAAACATAAAATTACTTGTGAAACAATTCAAAGGGGGTTGACCTTTTCCGGGCGGAATGGTGTAATAATATAAACCTTTTCTTGCTGGCAAATTAGGTTTTGCGTTCGGCTGACCTATTACTACAAGTGTTGAATCACTGTCACTACAGTCCCTTATTGGATCCGAAATGATGAGCCTAACTGTATAACATTTTGTAACAGTTGAATCATATTTGTGATTAACCCTAATACTATCTTTACTGTATCTGCAATTCCTTCCTACATTTATTCCGTTTTTAGTATCTGTTGTACAAGGAGGTGCAAAACTATCATCAAAATCCCAAAGCCAGTTAGTAACATTTTTATAAAAACATGAAAGTTCTGGAGGAGGTGTTCTAAAATATACCGTATCTTTTGCGCTGCATTGCGCTGAATTAATGGCCTTAACTGTATCGTTTGTTAAAATGGTATTAGGTCCATAAACATCAATAAACGTATCAATTCGAACTTTACAATTACCCAAAATAGCATTAACTGTTACTTTATATTGACCACAACTAAAATTTCTATTTGGTTGCTGAAAATATGTATCGTATATTGAAGTATCAAAAAAATTATTTTGAGAGTCATAAATTCCCCAATAAATTTTTGCACCAGCAGAACCAGGAATCGAAAAACTATAGTTTTGTTTACTAAAACATTTACTAACGCTGTTTATGGTTATTATACTATCTAATTTTACATTTTGAGCGCCATTATATAATAAAAAAGTTTGAACACAATCGTTTAAATCGGTAATTGTTAATCTTGGAGAAAAAAATCCACCTTGGGTATAAATATGAACAAAATTGGTCCATTTGGTAATTGATGAATCAGCAGTTCCATCACCAAAATCCCAAGTAAATTTTTTAACTTTTGCCAATGCCAAAACCGATGTGTTTAAAAACGTAACCGGAGTTGCATTACATTGTGGCACATATTGCGTATAAAAACTAATTGGACTTGGTTTTGGTCTAATAATTATTGCATTATTTTTTTCAACTCTCGTTAAACAATTATTGGCGTCTGTTACTTCTATTACCAATGAATTGGTACTTCCTAACACATTTGTATAACTATGGCAAAGTGTTTTATTGGTAATAGCTGTATTGTCAAATCCACCATCACCCCATAAAAAAGTTCTATAAGTTAATGGACTTCCACTTGGTCCTGGTTTTGACAAATCGGTTACACAAATTGAGTTGCCATTAAAACATTGGATACTTGGTGTTATTATATTAAAATCTGCAATGGGCAATGCCACCACTTGAATGGGTGTTCCACTTACAATACATTGAGAATTATTGGTAAATGTAATTTTTAAAGTTGGGGTAAAAGTACCGGTTGCAGGGTAATTATAAGTTGGACTTGCTTGCGTATTTGTAACACCATTTCCAAAATTCCAATCGTAACTACTAGGTGTGAAACCCGCTGTATATGTAGCACTAAAATTCAATGCATTGTTTATGCAAACAATACTTGAACTAGTAATTATAGTACATGTTTGTGCAAATAATTTAAAAGTAAAAAATAAATAAAATAAAGTTATGTAAAGCCTTTTAATCATCTATATTTTAGCGAGTATTTTTAAATTATTTAATAGCAAAATAGCTTTTTTAAAAATTGAAAAACGAATATATGAAAGTTTATATTATAATTTTAAAACTTGAACTTAATTTTTAATAAAAATGATAAAGACGCCCAAATTTTGCTCTTTTTTTACAAAAGTCTATAATCATTGCATTATAAAAGGTTGAATTTTAAAAAGATTTTATTCTAAAATATATGATATTGCAAACATAAAAAATAATAAAAACCAACTAGTATGAAAGTCAATTTTATAAAAACATTTTTCTGTTTTATTTTAATTATAGCTGCTAGTAAAATGCTTACTGCTCAACTTTCTTTTCCAAATGGAAATGTATTAAATTTAAAAACAGCTGAACAATATTTATACATTGAAACTCAAATATTATTTAACACTGGTAAATTTAAAGCAAATGATTACAGTTGGGACAAAAAATTAGATTCAATAGATAGTAAGTGGTTTGTTACTGCATGCTTTAATGGCGATTGTAAAAACGACTTATTGCAAAGCGGAACATTTTTAAAAGATTTTGGTTTAAATGACACCACCTGTTTTATTGCTTTTCATGTGGAAACCAACGAATATAATGGTACTTCAAAAATAATATACCGTGTTTATAATAAAAACAATCCGCTTGATAGTGCCACTTTATACTTTAATATTTCTTACTCAAAACCATCAGGAATGAATGATTTAATGGGAAATAATTTAAACATTTACCCTAATCCTGTTACCAATATAATAAATATTGAAACAGCGCTTGATTTACAAAATGCTACTTTGAACATTATAAATTCTTTAGGTGAAATTGTAATGAAAAAACAGCTAATTAGTGATACTGAATTTGATGTTTCTAACTTAAAAAATGGTATTTATTTTTTAAGCATAGTTTCAAACAATTATACAGTTTTTCATAAATTCATCAAGCAATAATTGCTAATTATGTGCTTTATTGCCTTATTAAAGTAATGCTGCCATGTACTGTTTTTTCTGAGTCCGAGTCTTTGAATTTGTATTTAAATATTATAAAATTCAGTAAAGATACTTACTTTATTTGAAGCAATTTTGCTAAATCATCTTCTAATGTAATTATTGGCTTTTCAATGATTCTGCCTAATTCTTTTCCGTCTTTAAAAAAAATAAAAGTTGGAATATTTGAAACATGAATAACAGAAATATTAAATGCGGGTGTTTTCTTGTTTTCATCCACCATGATCATTTCAATTTGGTTATTGGGAACACCTATTGAGTTCATTATTTTTAAAAATCGGGGCAATTCTCTATGAGTATCTCCGCACCACGAACCAGCTATTACGAATACTTTTATCTCATTTTTAAAAGGCTTTAAACTGTTAATTATTCCCTGGTTTGGAACATAATTATTATATTCTTCATCAAACCAACTAAAATTTTTGTTGCCAGTTAAAAGGGCTTGGGTTGTTATTCCATTTAGTATCATTTTTGAGTTGCTGTTTTTATTAAAAATACTACACGAACTAAATGTAATTACGCTTAAAAATATTCCTATTTTTATATAATATTTATTCAAAAACTTATTCATTTATTGGCATTTTATTGATTCTTTTCAATGGTCCGCTGCAGTAATTTTGATGGCAAGCCACACATTTTCCAATATACAAATTATAATATTTTTTTTGCTCGGTCGGATGTTTAAAAACTTCGTAATAAGCCTTTTGAAAAACCTTGGCATGTTCAAAAAAAGAAGGCTCCAACACATTTTTATCGGTAGGTTCTACTAAGTAAAAACGAAGGAAAGGAAACTGCAAACTATCTAATTTTTCTCCACGTAATATTTTAGCTTTTATACTGTCGGCATTTGCTGCCATACTGCGCATCATTAACGCCATAGGTTTTGGCGTATTTGGATCCATAATGGTTGAATTACTGCAGCTTGCAGCGCTGTCTTTTTTAATTGCTTCTTGCTTTGGTGCTTGGTTATTAGCACATGAATTTATAAACAGAAAACTAGCAAATAATAGACTAGATAAGAAAAATATTTTTTTCATGAAATGGATTTTAAATGAGGCAACAAGGATAATTTTTGTTGTTATTGAAAGAGAAAAAAGCAATCTCACTATAATAATAAAGTGAGATTGATTCTCACGCTTTGGCGTGATCGCAATGACGTTTGATTTTTAATTTATTTTAAAATAACACCGCTTGCTTCAAAAACCAATTCTTGTTTTGGTTCTTTAATAGCAGCTATTGCTTCTTTAGTTTGGTTGTCATCCTTTGCAAATTCTTTTAAATCGGCAATGCTTGTAACTTCAATTTTTGCCACACCATCTACAATGGCAGTTTTTCCCGAACAATCCATAGGCATAAAAAATGCATAATCTTTAAAAGTTACTCTCATGCTTTCGCCATTAGCACCCTTAATATTCATCCAGCAGCCTTTCTTTTGGCAAACTGCTTCTATTTCTCCAGTTAATTTAACGGCTAATTCTTTTTTGTCGCCCATTGCAGCTTTCAAATCACTTAATGCAATTGCGCTATCTGGAGTAATTTTAGCACCGTAATATGTTTCTTGTGCTGTTGTGTCTTTTGTTTGAGTTGAGTCGGAATTTGTTCCTTCTTGTTTTGTTGTACTTCCGTTTTCACAAGAAAATAAGCTGAATGCCACTGCTGATAATAATACTATTTTTTTCATAATTTTTTCAATAATTTATGTTGCAAATTAACTGTTTTAAAGTTTAATAAATAAGCAAATATTTTCTTAATTTTTATTTTCTGTAAGTGCTAGTCTTTATAAATAAAAAAGCCCTCCAAAAATATTTTGAAGGGCTTTTTATTATTGAAAATAAACTATAAACCTGCGCTTATGGCGTTTAGTCTATCGCCTAATTCTTTAGCTACAGCTTCTTGTTTATTCATTTGAGCTACTTGCATACAATAGGTCATAACTTGAACATTTTCTTCTAATTCAGGTTGAACCATTTTGTATTTTTTAGTGCTACGGAATGTTTTATAATATTTTGCTTTTGTTTCGCAAACTGAACTAATTTCTTTCAATAATGCATTTCCTTTATCAAATGCACCAGCTAAGAAATAACCTTCTGCTAAACGCACCGAAAACACATCGTGAGCTATATTTGAAGATGGCAATACCTTTTGGCAATAATCCAATGCTTTAATTGCACTGTCTTTTTTACCTTCTCTTACCAATTGCTCTGCTAAACGATAGAAAATATTACGGAAATTTTTAGTTTGACGTAAAATAGTTTCGTCTAAATAAACACCAGGTTGATCCATATTTCCCCACTTAAATTTAGTCATTAAGTTAGTCCATAAAATAGTGCTATTGATACGACCAGGACTAGGATCATTAGGATCTTGTTGGTTAAATATAGGAACCAAACGGTAAGTTAAACCTTCCATTTGGAAATGACTTTGCATGTTTAAATACACATCGCTTCCAGTAGTAATTGCCCAATAAATTGGTCTTTTATTAATGTTGGTAGCAACGATGTCAAGCGTTAATAAATCAGGCTTCATCATATTATTAGCATTGCTAATTTCAAACTTAATACTATCTACCATGTATGGTGCATCTTCAGGTTGAACTACACCGTTTTTCAAACAAGCAGCTTTATCAATTTTTACACTGAAACGTTTGGTTGGATAATAATTTACATAATCACCACCTTGTAATTGAACTTGACTATTTTGATTGTCATCGCCCATGAAAGCCATTAATTTACTCAAATCGTAATAATCAGTTTTGTTTAAACCCAAATTAGCATTTTCATAAAACACTACGTAATTACGTTTTTCAGCAGCATAAGTTTCAGGAGTCCAACTAAATTCTACTGGTTTTCCATCGTATGCAGGGCGTCTTAAACCATCGGCATACCAATCAGTTCCTAATAAACTTAAATTAATAATTCTAATATCACTTCTAATATTTTCTACGTTTTGCGCATACCAAAGTGGGTAAGTATCATTGTCACCATTGGTAAACAAAATAGCATCTTTAGCACAAGAATTTAAATAATCTTCTGCAAAATGCAATGCTGTTAAACGGTTTGAACGGTTATGGTCATCCCAGTTTTGATCTGCCATTAATACAGGTGCGCCTAACAAACAAACTACTGTTGTTAAAGCAGTAGCAGTCATAGCATTCATTTTCTTTGATAAGAAATCAATAATTGCTAACACGCCTAACCCAATCCAAATAATAAAAGTTTGGTAAGAACCGACATAAGCATAATCACGTTCACGTGGCTGATGTGCTGGGAAATTCAAATATAAAATAATGAAAAATCCAGTAAATAAAAACAAGGTAGATACTACGGTTGCGTCTTCTTTGTTCTTTTTAAAATGAAATACCAAACCAAGTATTCCTAAAATTAATGGAATTCCATAATAAGTATTTCTTGCTTTATTATCTTTAATAATTGCTGGAATATCCTTTTGCGGACCTAAGCGCCATTCATCTATAAATGTTATTCCTGAAATCCAATTTCCTTTTGTAGCATCGCCATAACCTTGTTCATCATTTTGACGTCCCACAAAATTCCAGAAGAAATAACGCCAATACATAAATCCTAATTGGTAAGATAATAGGAAATCAATATTTTTACCAAAAGTAGCTTTTTTCTCTCCAGGCATATTTTCCCAACTGCGGTATGCTTGAATATAATCAGCTCTATCGGCCCACATACGTGGTAAAATAGTACAATCTTTTGGATCGTAAACACGTTCTAATTTTTCGCCAGCTTCTGCATAACTTTCTTTTCCATTGGCATCAGTAATTCTTCTGTAATTCATACCTTTTGATTTCGTATCAATTGGGCGAGCATAAAAATATTGACCATATAATAATGGATTATCGCCATATTGCTCACGGTTAATGTATGAAAGCAAAGAGAATGGTTGGTCAGGATCGTTCATGTCAATTGGAGGATTTCCTAATGAACGAATGATAATCATTGCGTAGCTCGAAAAACCAATTACGATGAATGAAAACGATAACACTAAAATATTTTTTACAGCATTTGATAATTTACTATAAAAGAAAACAAAATACAGTAAGCCAGTTAATAAAACCCAACCAATAAAACTACCCGTTGAAAAGTTAATATTTAACGAAACTAAAAATAAAGCTGCGTAGCAAGCAATGGCAATGTATAAGCCAGTTTTTAAAGCAGTTTGAGTATAATGTAAAAGTGCAGCCATTAAAGCTATCATGATTGCAATTAGCATTAAAGCCCCTGAATTGGTGTTCATTCCTAATGAATTTACTGCAAAGAAATCTAACTTAGTAGCTAAAGTGGGTAAGCCTGGGATTATTCCAAATTGTACAAATCCAATTGCTAAAACCGCAACGGCAGTAGCCTTTAAAAATCCTGGTAATGTGTATGTGTTCTTTTTAAAATAATATACATAAACAATAGCGGGAATAACCAATAAGTTTAACAAATGGACTCCAATTGCTAATCCAATTAAGTAGGCAATTAGCACGATCCATCGGTCAGCACCTTTTTCGTTTGCATTGTCTTCCCATTTTAAAATACACCAAAAAGTTAATGTTGTAAAGAAACTTGATGAAGCATAAACCTCTGCTTCAACAGCCGAAAACCAAAAAGTATCGCTAAAAGTTAAAACCAAAGCTCCAACTAATCCAGCACCCATAATGGCAAAAATTTGTTGAAATGAAAGTTCACCGCCATTTTTATTAACTATTTTTTTACCTAAATGAGTAATAGTCCAAAAGGTAAACATTACGCATAAAGCACTTGTAACTGCCGAAACCATGTTCACCATGAATGCAACTTTACTAGGATCTGATGCGAAAAGTGAGAACACACGACCAATCATTAAGAACAAAGGCGCTCCCGGTGGATGGCAAATTTGTAAACGATAAGAAGCTGAAATAAACTCACCACAATCCCAAAAACTAACTGTAGGTTCTAGCGTAAGTGTGTAAGTAATAATGGAAATGATAAATGTAACCCAACCGAGTACATTGTTGCTTAATTTGTATTTATTCATTGTTGCGATATAGTTTTCTTATTTGATTTTACTAAAAATGCTTAAAAGGCAAACATAATA
>CANGPW010000017.1 GCA_947456185.1 Bacteroidota bacterium
CCTACTTGCTGGATTTCGATTACGGTAACTGAAGGAAAATTCAGACAAGTTAGAAAAATGACTGCCGCAGCGGGCTTTCCTACCTTACGACTTTTTAGGGTAAGAATAGGAAAAATCCACTTGAACAACCTAAAACCTGGCGAAGTATTAGAAGTAGAAAGTTTGGAGGTTTGATGTTGAACTTTGACAAGTTAAGCCGGTTCGGATTTGCAATCCGAATCATTTATCCCGACTAATCGAGAAGGATTTTAAATCCGTTTTTTACCATGCCAATAATGTTTTAAGTAATCCTTTTCCACCAGCATAATCAATGGCTGAACTAAATTTATATTGCTCTGCATAACCCAGCCGGTTCGGATTTGCAATCAGTTTTTTATATCATTCATTAAAAATATTTACTTCATCAACATCATTTTACTTGATCGAACAAATTCTTTATTTGGATTATAAATATCTGTCAAAACTATTTTATAAAAATACAAGCCTGTTGAAAATTTCTCAGCATCCCAAATAACTTCATGGATTTTTGCTGGCATCTTATTATCTAACAATATTTGAACTAATTGACCAAAAGAATTATAAATTTCTATTTTTACATTCAATTCATTTTGTAATTCAAATTTAATCGTTGTGCTAGAGCTAAATGGATTTGGATGATTTTGATAAATTGAATGTCCATCATTGATTATATTATTATTGATTGAAGTACCAC
The DNA here is from genome assembly GCA_947456185.1 of Bacteroidota bacterium. Classification (GTDB taxonomy): domain Bacteria; phylum Bacteroidota; class Bacteroidia; order UKL13-3; family UKL13-3; genus JAAFJM01. The sequence continues at coordinate 713 of CANGPW010000017.1, forward strand.
TTTTTGTTAAAAATGACCAAACAGGCGAAAACGGACCACTTCCCGCATTATTAATTGCATTAACTTTCCAATAATAATTTGTGTAAGCATTTAAACCATTCACGTTATAACTGCTATCATTGGTGATGGTATCTTTTATTAATGAAGAAAAAGTACTTACATCTGATAACTTAAAATTGTAGTTCGTTGCAGTTGGAACACCATCCCATTTAAACATAAAATTTACAGGTAAACTTGTTGCGCTATTTAAAGGATAAATTAAATTAGGTGATAAAATTGGTGCAGCATTAAAAGTGAATATTCCAAATGAACTTGCTGTGCCACCTGAAGTGCTTACTGTAATTACTCCTGTAGTTCCACTTCCAACTACCGCTGTAATATTTGAATCGCTTAAAACGGTAAATGACGTAGCATTGGTTCCTCCAAATTTAACACTCGTTGCTCCTGTAAGATTTTTTCCTGTAATATTTACAGTTGCTCCAGAAGAAGCATTTGTGGGTGTAAATGAAGAAATACTTGGAAGCAGGTTCTGACCAACGTTTCTTAATAACGAAACTGTATTTGAGCTAACATTCACTATGGCCAAATCCAATTTACCGTCTCCGTCCATATCTCCAATAGATACATTGCGTGGAGAAATTCCGGATGCAAAATCTACTTTTGTTGCAAAAGATATAGTTCCACTGTTAGAGATATTTTTTAATACTGAAACTGTATTTGAACCATTATTAGCTAAAACCAAATCTAATTTTCCGTCTCCATCTAAGTCCCCAATAGATGTACCGTATGGATTAGTTCCTGTTATAAAATCTACTTTTGTTTCAAAACTTCCGCTTGTTATAGTATCTCTGTTAGAGATATTTCTTAAAACAGAAACTGTATTTGATTCATAATTTACTAAAGCCAAATCTAATTTACTGTCTCCATCTATGTCTCCAATAGATAAGCTGTATGGTTGATATCCTGTTCCTAAATCTACTTTTGTTGCAAAAGATATAGTTCCAAAGGAGGAAGTATTTCTCAAAACGGAAACTGTATTTGAACCATTATTAGCTATAGCCAAATCCAATCTTCCGTCTCCATCTAAATCTCCAATAGATGAACTGATTGGACTAATTCCTGTTGCAAAAAATACTCCTGTTGCAAAAGATACAGATCCAATTTTGGAGATATTTCTAAAAATCCCAACACCACCTAACACAAGAACTACAGACAAATCTAATTTTCCATCTCCATCTATATCTTTAATGGATAAATCATAAACACCAGCTACTGGACAATATACTTTTGTTGCAAAAGATATAGTTCCAATATTGGACGTATTTCTATATATAGAAACTCCTTCAGCTAAATAATTCGCTACAGCCAAATCTAATTTCCCGTCTCCATCTATATCTGCAATTGATACACTAGTTGGATCATATCCTCCAGTTGCAAAATCTACTTTTGTTGCAAAACTACTACTTGTTATAGTTCCATTGGCGGAGGTATTTCTATATATCGAAATTGTATTTGAAGTAGTATTTAATACTACCAAATCTAATTTACCATCTCCATCTAAATCTCCGGTTGACAAATTGATTGGACCAGTCCCAACTGCAAAATCTACTTTTGATGCAAAACTAGTTGTGCCTATTGTTCCATTACTATATGTAACAATAAATGCTTGTGGAGACTCCGCAATTCCGTTTCCATTTACCAAAACTCTTATCGGATCATGTATTGCTCCAAGCGGAACTGTAACTGTAAGAGTATTTCTAGTAGCAGAGATTATAATCGCCTTTACTCCTCCAAACCAAACGGTGTTATTTGCTGCTATTGAACTAAATCCTGAACCGCTAATGGTAACGCTAGTACCTATGATTCCACTGGTTGGGGAAATTGATGTAATAGTTGGTGACAGACCCTGACTATTTCTCAAAATAGAAACTGTGTTTGAAGCGGCATTCGCTATGGCCAAATCTAATCTTCCGTCACCATCTACATCTCCAATTGATAAACTGATTGGACTAATTCCAGTTGTAAAATCTACTTTTGCTTCAAAAGATATAGTTCCATTGAAAGAGCTATTTTTATAAATCGAAACTGTAGTATTGGCACTATTCGCTACAGCCAAATCTAATTTTCCATCTCCATCTAAATCTCCAAAGGATAAATCGCTTGGTTGAGTTCCAGTTGCAAAATCTAATTTTGATGCAAAACTACCACTTGTTATTGTTCCATTGGTGGAGGTGTTTCTTAATAATGAAATTGTATTTGAATTCTTATTCGCTGTGGCCAAATCCAATTTTCCATCTCCATCTATGTCACCCAATGACATACTGCGTGGTTCTGTTCCAGTTGCAAAATCTACTTTTGTTGCAAAACTTCCGCTTGATATAGTTCCACTTATTGAGGTATTTCTATATACTGAAACAGTATTTGAATTACTATTTGCTAAAGCCAAATCCAATTTTCCGTCTCCATCTATATCACCTAAAGAGGCAGCGATTGGCCCATATTCAGCTACAAAATCTACTCTTGTTGCAAAAGATATATTTCCAATGGTGGAGGTATTTTTCAATACCGAAACTTTAAATTGTAAATTATTGGGTATAGCCAAATCTAATTTTCCATCTCCATCTATGTCTCCTATAGAGATAGAAATGAAAGGCTCAAGTGAAAAACCAGGTATAAAATCAACTTTTGATGCAAAATTTATAGTTCCACTGGTAGAAGTATTTCTATAAACCGAAAACGTATATGAATTAGAATTCACTACGACAATATCTAATTTCCCGTCTCCATCTATATCTCCCAATGACATACTACTTGGTGAAGTTCCAGAACCGGTTGTAAAATCTACTTTTGGTGCAAAACTTCCCCCTGATATTGTTCCAGTGATGGAGGTATTTCTATATACTGAAACACTACTGGAACTATTATTAGCTACAACCAAATCTAATTTCCCATCTCCATCTATATCTCCAATAGATACATTGCGTGGAGAAGTTCCAGTTATAAAATCCACTTTTGTTGCAAAAGTGGATGTGTCAATAAATCCACCATTATAAGTAACAATAAATGCTTTTGTCGACTCTGCTATTTTACCATTTACCAAAACTCTTATTGGTTTGTGTGTAGCTCCAACAGGCACAGTAACTGTAAGAGTAGTAATAGTAGCATTGGTTACAATGGCTCTTACACCACCAAACCAAACTATATTATTTGCAAGGGTTGTTGTATCAAAGTTTATTCCTGTAATTATTACGCTTGATCCAATTGCACCGCTTGTGGGCGACAGATTTATGGTTAAATGAGTATAGGTAAATATTCCAGTTGAAATTGCTGTACCAGCAGGATTTGTTACTGAAATTGTTCCAGTTGTTCCATTTCCAAAGGTTGCATCAATACTCGTTGAACTCACAACTGTAAACGATATTGCATCAGTTCCACCGAATTTAACATTTGTTGTGCCTCCAAAATTTGTCCCTGTAATATTTACAATTGAGCCTGTTTTACCGCTTGTGGGGGTAAAGGATGTAATAGTTGGTGGCAGACTCTGACCAACGTTTTTTAGCACGGAGACAGTATTTGAAGTAGAATTCAATAAGGTCAAATCTAGTTTTCCATCTCCATCTATATCTGCAAGGGATATACTTTTTGGATTAGTCCCAGTTACAAAATCTACTTTTGGTGCAAAACTTCCCCATGATATAGTTCCAATGGTGGATGTATTTCTGTATACCGAAATTGTATTTGATCCAACATTAGTAACTGCTATATCTAATTTTCCGTCTCCATCTAAATCTCCAATAGATACGCTATTTGGCTGATTTTCAGTTGCGAAATTTATATTTGATGCAAAACTCCCAGTTGTTATTGTTCCACTTGTGGAAGTATTCCTCAATACCGAAATTGTATTTGAAGTTGCATTTACTAAAGTCAAATCTAATTTTCCATCTCCATCTATATCTCCTATTGTCACATTACTTAAACCATTTCCTGTTGCAACAGTTACTCTAGCTGCAAAACTACCGCTTGTTATAGTTCCGCTGGTGGATGTATTTCTCAACACCGAAACTGTATTTGAAAAATTCGCTACTGTCAAATCTAATTTACCATCTCCATCTATGTCCCCTAGAGAGACAGTTAAAGGACCAGTTCCAGTTCCAATTGCAAAATCTACTTTTGTTGCAAAAGTTGAAGTTCCAATTGTGGAGGTATTGCGCAATACAGAAATAGTATTTGAAGTAGTATTCGCTATTGCCAAATCTAATTTACCATCTCCATCCAGATCTCCAATAGATACACTGCGTGGCTGACTTCCAGTTGGTCGATCTACTTTTGATGAAAAGGATATAGTTCCGATAGTGGAGGTATTTCTCAATACAGAAACTGTATTTGAAGTAGAATTCGCTGAGGCCAGATCTAATTTTCCGTCTCCATCTATATCTCCAATAGTCACACTGTATGGATTAGTCCCGGTTGCAAAATCTATTTTTGTCGCAAAACTTCCACTTGATATAGTTCCACTTGTGGAGGTATTTCTATATACTGAAACGGAATTTGAATCATAATTCGCTACTACCAAATCTAATTTCCCATCTCCATCTATATCTCCAATAGATACACTGTATGGATTAGTCATAGTTGCAAAATCTACTTTTGTTTCCATACTGATTGTGTTAATAGATCCAAAACTATAGGTAACAACAAATGCTTTTGTAGACTCTGCTATTCCGCTTCCATTTACCAAAACTCTTATTGGAGCGTGCATTGCACCAATTGGAACTGTAACCTTAAGTGAAGTTGTAGAAGCAGAATCAATTATTGCCTTTACTCCTCCAAACCATACGGTGTTGTTTGCAGCAGTTGCACTAAATCCTGTACCGCTAATGGTAACGCTTGTTCCTATAGGTCCGCTTGTAGGTGTTAGGTTTGTAATGGTTACAGCAAAAACCTGTGTTATTGCTAAACTGAATAATATTGTAATTAGTTTTTTCATATTTTTATTTTTAAAAAATAGTACTTTTTGTTTTTTCAATAATAAATAATGTTAAACTTTAAAAAAAATATTTTGTAATCTCGAGACATTTTTAACTAAATTAATTGCGTTTTATTTACTTTATTTGCGGCAGCAAAACACAAAATAATATGAAATTTTTTATTGATACAGCAAATCTTGCTCAAATTAAAGAAGCAAATGATTTAGGAATTTTAGATGGTGTAACTACCAATCCTTCGCTAATGGCCAAGGAAGGAATTAAAGGCGATGCAGCGGTAATGCAGCATTACAAAGACATTTGCGAGTTAGTGGATGGCGATGTAAGTGCAGAAGTAATAGCTACCGATTTTAACGGAATGGTAAAAGAAGGTGAAATTTTAGCTGCTTTACACAAAAATATTGTGGTAAAAATTCCAATGATAAAAGATGGTATTAAAGCAATAAAATACTTTAGTAACAAAGGAATTAGAACAAACTGTACTTTAGTTTTCAGTGCTGGTCAAGCTATATTAGCTGCTAAAGCGGGTGCTAGTTATATTTCGCCTTTTGTGGGTAGATTAGATGATATTGGATTTGATGGCATGGAATTAATTGCACAAATTTCTCACATATTTACTGTTCAAGGTTATGAAACAGAAATTTTAGCGGCTTCTATTCGCAATCCTATTCACATTATCAAATCGGCAGAAGCTGGTGCTGATATTATTACAAGCCCTTTAGCAAGTATATTGGCGTTATTGAACCATCCATTAACCGACAAAGGTTTGGAACAATTTTTAGCCGACCATAAAAAACTAAACGCTTAAAAAATTAGATTGCCCTAAATCATATAAAAAGATTTAGGGCTTTTTTTATATTTGAATTTTTAAAAATATAATTTTCACCCTTTAAATTTTAAAATCATGGTAAGAAAACCTTTCAATTTAAATAAATGGATAGAAGAAAACAGACATTTACTCAAACCACCTGTTGCCAATAAAAACTTATATCCTGAAGGAACTGACTTTATAGTGATGATAGTTGGCGGACCAAATGCGCGCAAAGATTATCATTACAATGAATCGGAAGAATGGTTTTACCAATTAGAAGGTGAAATAACCGTAAGAATTCAGGAAGAAGGAAAAGCAGTTGACATACATTTAGGTCCTGGCGATATGTTTTTATGTCCGCCAAATACTCCCCACTCTCCTGTTAGAAGCGAGGGTTCCATTGGGTTAGTAATTGAAAGAGTTAGAAAAGGAAAAGGATTAGTAGATGGTTTGATGTGGTTTTGCGAAAACTGTAACTACAAATTACACGAATACCGTTTTGAATTAAGCGACATTGAAATAGATTTTATACCTCGTTTCAAAGATTATTATGCAAACATAGGTTATAGAACTTGTAAAAGTTGTGGTCATGTAATGGAAACCGATCCAAGATTTGTATAAATGCCCAACGAAGAACTTGAACTATACTATATAAATATTGGCGAATTAGCCAAAAAATTTGACGTGTCTGTTTCTTTAATTAGGTATTGGGAAAAGGAATTCAAACAATTTAAACCCGAAAAATCAATCAAAGGAACGCGCAAATACAGCAAAAAAAACATTGAAGTATTTAGCCAAATTTATCGACTCATAAAAATTGATGGTTTTACCATTGAAGGTGCTAAAGAAAAACTAAACTATAAACCAATTGTTCAAAATAACCAGCAAGCCATTGAAAAGCTAGCTGAATTGAAAGTTTTTTTAACTAAGTTGAAAGATGCGATTTAGTTGTCAGTTGATAGTTGTCAGTTGACAGCATTTAAAAATTCATAATTCAATCCCGATGCATCGGGACAAAACCCAAGATTCAAAATTAATAAAAATGTTTAACACCATAGAAGAAGCCATAGAGGATATAAAAAAAGGGAAAATTATTATTGTTGTAGATGATGAGGACCGAGAGAACGAAGGTGATTTTTTAACCGCTGCTCGCAATGTAACTCCCGAAATTATTAACTTTATGTCGAAAGAAGGACGCGGATTAATTTGCGCACCACTCATTGATTCTCGTTGTCGTGAACTGCAATTAGAATTAATGGTAACCGATAATACAACTTTACACGAAACTCCTTTTACTGTTTCTGTCGATTTAATAGGAAAAGGTTGTACAACGGGAATATCGGCACAAGACAGGGCTAAAACTTTACAGGCATTAATTGACCCAAATACTAAACCTGAAGAATTAGGAAAACCCGGACATATATTTCCACTAAAAGCACAACCAGAAGGCGTATTGCGTAGAGCGGGACATACCGAAGCTGCTATTGATTTTGCACGTTTAGCAGGATTTGAACCAGCAGGTTGTATTGTTGAAATTTTAAGCGAAGATGGAACCATGGCTCGTTTGCCTGAGTTAATTCAAATAGCTAAAAAGTTCGACATGAAATTAGTTACCATCAAAGATTTAATTTCATACCGACTAAAAAATGAAAGCTTAATTCAACGCTTAATTTCAGTAGATATGCCAACCGATTATGGACATTTTATCCTAACTGCTTTTAAGCAAATAGATACTGGCCAGGAACATTTGGTTTTACAAAAAGGAACTTGGGACGAAAATGAGCCTGTATTAGTTCGTGTGCATTCAAGTTGCGTTACTGGCGATATTTTCCATAGCCTTCGTTGCGATTGTGGTGAGCAATTATCAAAGTCGATGGAAATGATAGAAAAAGAAGGAAAAGGTGTAGTTATTTATATTAACCAAGAAGGAAGAGGAATTGGATTGGTTAACAAATTAAAAGCATACAAATTACAAGAACAAGGTATGGATACGGTAGAAGCTAACTTGCAATTAGGATTTAAAATGGATGAACGCGATTATGGTGTTGGAGCGCAAATTATAAGAGCTGTAGGCATTACCAAAATGCGCTTAATGACTAACAATCCTACCAAACGTGCGGGATTAATAGGTTATGGACTTGAAATAGTAGAAAACATTCCAATTGTAGTGGAACCCAATTCCCATAATAAAAAATATTTTGATACTAAACGCGATAAAATGGGACACGAATTTAGTAAGTAGTTGATAGTTGATAGTTGATAGAATTTAACTTTCATACTTCATAATTCATAATTTAAAATTTAAAAAGCATGAAATTTTTTCAACATTTTGGCGAGTATTTATTGTTCTTAAAAACAGTATTTACTAAACCCGAAAAAGGTAAAATATTTTTCAAACAAATAATTACCGAGAGCAATAATATTGGTGTAGGCTCATTTGCTATTATTTCTCTTATAAGCGGTTTTATTGGTGCAGTTTCTACCATACAAATTGGCTACCAATTGGTAAGCGGAATTTTACCTGATTATTTAATTGGAAGAATTGTTCGCGATAGCAATATTCTGGAATTTGCTCCCACCGTTACAGCTTTGGTTTTAGCAGGAAAAGTAGGCAGTAATATTGCTTCAGAAATTGGAACCATGAAAGTTACAGAGCAAGTAGATGCCTTAGAAATTATGGGTATCAATGCTGCTAACTATACCTCATTAGCAAAAATAATTGCAGGAGTTTTTAGCATTCCAATGTTGGTTTTATATGCAATGATTTTAAGTTTAATAGGTGGCGCAGTTTCTGGCTGGGCTTCTGGAATTATAAGCGTTGAAAGTTTTGTAAAAGGTTTAAGAACCGATTTTATGGGTTATAATGTAGTGTTTGCTTTAACCAAAGCTTATACCTTTGCATTTTTAATCACATCAGTTTCTGCTTTCCAAGGATTTAGAACCCAGGGTGGCGCTTTAGAAGTAGGTGAAAGTAGTACCAAAGCTGTTGTTTATAGCTGTATGAGTATTATATTTTTCGATTATATTATTTCACAATTAATGTTATTCAAATAAATGGTAATCATTGAAAATGTAAATAAAACATTTGGCACCAAACATGTTTTAAAAAATATTTCTGCCAAATTATATAAAGGAAAAAGTAATTTTATAATTGGTGCAAGTGGTTGCGGTAAATCAGTATTGATGAAATGTATGGTTGGGTTGTTAACTCCCGAAACTGGTAGCATTACTTTTGATGGACGTGACTTTTTAAAACTAAATTATGCTGAAAAAATAAATGTTAGAAAAGACATTGGTATGTTGTTCCAAAACACCGCTCTTTTTGATTCATTAAGTGTTGAAGAAAATGTAGCTTTTCCATTAAGAATGTTTACCGATTTTTCTGAAGAACAAATTATTGAACGCGTAAACTTTTGTTTAAGCAGGGTGAATTTAATCAATTTAAACAAACTATTTCCTTCTAATATTTCGGGTGGACAAAAAAAACGGGTGGGCATTGCTCGCGCAATAGCTTTAAATCCTAAATACTTGTTTTGCGATGAACCTAATTCAGGATTAGATCCACTAACAAGCCGTGTAATTGATGAGTTGATTACTGATATTACTAAGGAATATGAAATTACTACCATTATTAACACCCACGACATGAAAAGTTTATTTGTAATGGGTGAAAATATTATATTTATTCACGAAGGACAAAAATGGTGGGAAGGTGAAAAAGCTGAAATACGCCCAAGTGGAAATACAGAATTACTTGCTTTTATGGAAGCAAGTGAGTTTTAAATTAAATATTTGAATTATTGAATTAAATTTTAAAAAAACTTTTGTAAATGCATAACATATCTGTAAAAGCAGCAAACTTAATTGGTTCTGAAATTATCAAATTAGGTGCCGAAATCAATCAAAAAATAAAAGAAGGAAATCATATTTACAATTTAACGATTGGCGATTTCAATCCAAAATATTTTAGCATTCCAAACGAATTAAAACAATACATTGTTGATGCATATCAAAACAATGAAACCAACTACCCTCCTGCCGATGGTGTGTTGGATTTAAAAAAAGCCATACAACATTTTATTCTCAAATACGAAAATATTCAATTTGCAGATGATGAATTAATGGTGGCAAGTGGCGGACGTCCTTTGATTCATGCTATTTACAGTACAATTTTAGATCCAAATGACAAAGTTTTATACCCTGTTCCAAGTTGGAATAACAACCATTATTGTCATTTAAACGATGCTATAAAAGTAGAAGTTCAAACCAAAGCAGAGAATGGTTTTATGCCAACTGTCAATGAATTGAAACCATATATTCACGATGTTGTTTTGTTAGCGCTTTGTTCTCCTTTAAACCCAACAGGTACTACTTTTAAAAAAGAACAATTAACTGAAATTTGTGATTTAGTTTTAGCCGAAAATTTAAAAAGAGCTGGAAATCAAAAACCATTATACGTTCTTTTCGACCAAATATATTGGATGTTAAGAACCGATGGAATTGAACATTTTAACCCAGTTAGTTTAAGACCTGAAATGAAAAAATACACCATTTTTGTAGATGGTATTAGCAAAAGTTTAGCCGCTACAGGTGTTAGGGTTGGTTGGGGCTTAGGACCTGCTGAAATCATTTCAAGAATGAAATCTATCATTGGCCATATTGGCGCTTGGGCACCAAGAGCAGAACAAATTGCCACTGCAAAATTTTTAGAAAACGACCAAGCCATCAACCAATATTTAGGCGAACTAAAACAAAAAATCGACTTGCGATTTAACGCATTATATAATGGATTTGAAACACTAAAAGCAAAAGGTTTTCCTGTACAAATAATTGCGCCTGAAGGAGCCATTTATTTAACAGCACAGTTTGCGTTAATTGGTAAAAAACAATTAGATGGAAAAACAATTGAAACAACTGCTGATATCTCTTCATTTTTAATCAATCGTGCGCAGTTAGCATTGGTGCCATTTACAGCTTTTGGTTGCCCAAGTGGAACTGATTGGTACAGAATTTCTGTTGGTACTTTAAATGAAAATGACATTCCACAATTGTTACTCCAATTAGAAAATGCCTTGAATGAATTAACATAAAAAAGAGGCTGTCTAAAAAAATTTAAAATGCTCGTCATTTTGAGCGTAGTCTAGAAATTTATATGCTCGTTTTTAAAAACATTTCGACTTCGCTCAATGTGACAAAATAAAAAAGGCTGTCCTTCTGAGACAGCCTTTTCTTTTTAAATTTATTATAAATTTTATCTATAACTTACTTCTAAATTATGAATGTCAATTAATGGTTTTAAAAATTCCTCTAATTGATAAACACTTAATTGCGAAGCAGCATCACACAAGGCTTTTTCAGGATCAGGATGCGTTTCAATAAATACACCATCAACTCCTGCAGCTACTCCCGCTCTGCTTAATACAGGTAAGAACTCACGAGCTCCACCTTTTGCATCTGCACTTGGAATACCATATTTGCGTATGCTATGAGTAATGTCAAATACTACCGGATAACCCAACTGTCCCATTAAAAAGAAACTTCTAGGATCAACCACCATGTCGTTATAACCAAAAGTAAAACCACGTTCTGTTAATATTACTTGGTCGTTACCTGAATCTAAACATTTTTGAACAGGATGCTTCATGTTTTCAGGAGCCAAAAACTGGCCATGTTTTATGTTTACTACCCTACCCGTTTTGGCAGCAGCCACCATTAAAGTAGACTGCATACATAAATAAGCAGGAATTTGTAATACATCACAAACTTCGCCAGCAGCAGCTGCTTGGTCGGGATAATGAATATCTGTTAATAAAGGAAAACCAAATTGCTCTTTTACTTTTGCTAAAATAGCAACGCCTTTTGTCAATCCCGGACCATCGTAATATTTCAAACTGCTTCTATTGTCTTTTTGAAACGATGATTTGTAAATCATTTGAATGTTTAACTTTTCCGAAACTTCTTTCAGTTTTTCGGCAGTTTTCATCATAATCATTTCATCTTCTATTACACAAGGGCCAGATATAAGAAACAATTCATTGCCTCCACAAGCTATATCTCCAACTTTTACTATTTTTTTTGTCATGGTATTTATTTTAATTCCTCGGTTTTGCCAATATTATTTTTCAAAGTTCTAACCGATTTTAATTTGTCTTCTAAATCTTTAATCAATTTTTGAGCCGCAGCTATTTTATCGTGGAATTGAGTCAACATGTCATTTTTAGAACTGCTATTTTTAAAGAATCCTAAATTATTATCCCAAGTATCAATATCCGATTTTAAACCTTTGATGCGTTCTTGTAAAACTCTTTCTTCACGTTGTAAACGTTGAGCTCCGTCAGGGTTATTTGCCAACGATTCAAAATGTGCTTTATCGTCTGCGCTGCGCATGTTTTTACGCAATTCACGGTGCTTACCATATATTTTATCCAATAAATCGTTGTACAACTTACCAACTGCATCTTTATCTTTATTAGGAACATAACCTATTGCGCTCCATGCATCTTGAATGGCTTTTAAATCGTTTAAAACATTGATATTTTCGCCCTCTGCAATCGATAATGCTTCTAATTTTGTGATCAGTTCTTTTTTAGCAATTAAATTAGTGCCTTGTTCTGCATTTTGAGCCGCAAAACGTTCTGCTTTCTTTTCAAAAAATAAATCGCAAGCACCTCTAAATTTCTTCCAAATTTCATCGTTAAATTTATCAGGAACAGGACCTATTTCTTTCCATTGCTCTTGTAACGATTTGACTTGAGCAGTTTGCTTACCCCAATCAATTGGTGCTGCTGCAATATTTTCTACTTGTTTAAAAAGTTCAGTTTTCTTTTTAAAGTTTTCGTTTCTTACTGCGTTAAATGTTTTGAACCAATTGTTTTTATTATTGAAAAATGTATTGCGAATATCCTTAAACTCATCCCATATTTTTTCTCTATCTGCCATTGGGACGTAACCAATTTTTTTCCACTCTTCCATTAATTCATTGGCTTCTTTGGTTTTTGCCATCCAATCCTTGATACGAGTAGTTTTATAAATTGCTAATTCCTTCGACTTTTCAATCAATGCTAATTTTAAAGCTAAATTCTCTTGTCTTACTACTTCATTCTTTTCTGATTCTGCTTTAATTACGCCATACACTTTATCAACTTCTGCCTTAAAACGAGTCCAGATATCTTCATTGGCTTCTTTTGGCACAGGACCAATATTTCTCCAATCTTCTTGGTATTTTTTAACTGCTATCAAAGCAGATTTTATGCTTTTTTCTTCCGATAATTCACTCACTTTTTTGCATAAATTTATTTTAGCATCTAAGTTACGTTCTCTATCCATTTGAGCTATTTCGTTGTTAATGCTCAACTTGTCATAAAATATTTCATTTAAAACGCGGTAACTTTCCCAAAGGCGCTCCACATGCTCTTTAGGAACATTTTTAATTTTTTTCCATTCTGTTTGTAAATCTTTCAATTTAGCCAAACTATCTTTCGTTTCTTCCGAACTATTTAAAACTTTTATTTGCTCTAAAACTGCTTCTTTTGCTTTTAAGTTTTTTAATCTTTCTGCTTCAGCAATTGCTTTTGCAGTTGCTATTTTATCGCGTAAATCTTTTGAAGCTTTGTTAAAAGTATCTTTTGCTGCTATTCCCGATTTAAATTCAAAATCGTCTTTTTCCCCACCTTCTTCTATAAAATTGTGAAGAGCTAAATTTTGTTCTTCATGCAAAGCCGCATCAAAAAATGGTTTAATGGTTTTAAAAATTTGAAAAGCTTCACTGTGTGGTTTTTCACTAGCGGCCTCTAATGCCATTGCCAATAACTCATCTTTAGTTTTGCTAGCATAATCGTTTTGCTCTTGCAATTCTGTGTGTTCAATGGCTGCTAAATCAGCATCAAATTCATGTTCGTCAATAGTAATTTCTAACGCATCAGTGGCTAAGTTAATACTTTCTTCGATAGCTACTGTTTCTTCCATTTTGCTTTCTGCAACTGGAGTTTCCACTATTACATCACTTGGTGTTTCTATTGTTTCAATAGGCGCCACCTCAATTTCAGTAGTTACATTTTCCATCATTGAAGATTCAGTTATTTCAACTGTTGTTTCAATTTGTGATTCAATGGTTTCAATCACTTGTTCTGTAGCATTAATTGCTTCATTGTTTTCTAAAGTAAGTTCTGCATTTAAAGCAGCATCAGAAGGATTCATTTCGTTAGGTTCAGTCATTTTAAAATAAATAGAGATCAGTTATACATTCTTTTATAGGAGGGCGAATTTAATTTATTTTTGTAAAACACAAGATGCAATTATTTTAAAGGAATGTCCTTTGATTCAAATAGATAATATTGCTAGGAAAACTAAAAATAATTTTCTTCAGTTTCAAATAGACTATTTTTGTATATTTATACATAGGTAGATATGAATTTTGTATTTTTAACATACGCTAAACTTTTACATTTTTCAACTGTGAAGAATAATTATATTCGTCACTTTAATAAATCTAAAATATCAATAATATAATGTTCGGAAAATTAGGTGAAGCAAAACAAAAAGCAGAAGAAATGAAGCTTAAATTAGAAGCAATTACCGTGGAGGGAAATTCACAAGGAGTGAAGGTTATCACCAATGCAAACAAAAAAATTATTTCTATAAGCATAGCTCCCGAATTATTGAACCCGGAGAATAAAGAACAAACTGAAGAACTTTTATTAGTTGCAATTGAAAATGCAATGAATCAAGCAGAAAATATTTCAGCAGCCGAAATGAGAGCCATGATGGGTGGAATGATTCCTGGTTTAGGTAATTTATTTGGTAACTAAATATCACCATTAACCGTTTTAGTCAAACATAAATCCATTTGCTTTTGCAAAAAATAAAAAAATATATTCTCCTATTATTTTGTCTTATTGGGCTTTATTCTTTAAAAGCGCAGCAAACTAAAATATACATAAAAGGTTTTGTGGTGGGTGCCGATACCAATGCGCCAATTCCATTGGCTAATATTCACAATATAACTTCACAAAATCGCTATATTACCAATCGTTATGGTGCTTTCGGTATGAATGTTTTGCCCACTGATACCGTTGAATTTTCGGTGATTGGTTATAAAACTTTTGTGCTTGTATGTGCCAATTATTTGAACCAAGGCGATGTGCCAATTGTAATCAAACTAAAACGCAGTTATATAAAATTACGTGAAGTAATTGTATCGGGGCAAAAACGCAAACAAGATAGCATGGCGCGTGCTGCTGCCAAACGCTTAAGAACTGATCCTTTGTTAAATAATTACAGTACTTCTATCTCTATTTATAATGCTTCGCAAGGTGGCATGTTAAGCAGTATTTTAGCCGGTGGCAATAAAAAAATACAAGAATATGAAAAGCTCATGCGCTTAATGGAAATTTACAACGAACAAAACCAAGTATGTGATAAATATAATGTAGAATTAGTTATGCGAACTACTTTACTAGATGAAAAACACGCTCGTGAATTGATGAAATACTGTGATATTCCAAACTATTTTGTTTTAAACTCCAACGAATACGATATTATTTTAGCTATCCAAAACTGCTTTAAAGAATATAAACTAAGAAGAAGATAGTTTAAAAAATTAGTCATTGTATTAAACCAACAATTAAATAAAAAATCACTTGTATATTACTCATCAAAATTAGCATCAGTATTTTCGCTGAAATATGCTAATGGTGGTTCTCCTAATAAATATAGTATTTCTAAGACTTGATTTGATTTTATGATATCTTCTTCATGTTTGAAGGATGCAGTCAAATTCCGTAATACTCTTTTAACAATTGTCAAATTATCACAAGGTAAATAATACAATGCATTTGAAGGAATTTTAATTTGTTCTACAAACTGCTCTAAACTTTTTTGGGTATATATTCCTCCTTTGTGAAATACATTGATATAAAACAAAACCTGTCTGTTTTCAGCACTTAATTTGTTATCACTTTTAAAGTCAAAGTTTTTTAAATCAAGTCTATCTTCTTCCAAAAATGCCAACATAAAATGCTGAGGTAAATTAATGCCAAAAACTGGTAAGTTTAATTGCTGAGCAACCAACATATATATAATACAAAGCATGATTGGATTGCCTTTTTTAGTTTCTAAAACTTCATTGATAAAAGAGTTGGAAGAACTTTGATAATCTGCTACATTTCCAGAAAATTTATGAAAATCATAAAAAGCATAATTCAATATTTTTACTTTTTCTTCAGCTGTAATATCATGTCGCATGTCGAGCCAAGCATTGAATTTTATTTTTTCAATCCGCTCTATTAAAAATGATTTTTCAAGAGTTGGATATTTAAATTTTGAAATTAAATAAACACCATGTAATAAATCTTTTTCTGGTAAATCATACCACTCTTTAAACTCTATTAATAAATGTTGATAGTTAATTTTATTAACGACTTCAGCAGTTAAGTCTATCACATTTTTATCAATTATATTTGTCAATTCACCTGCTATCAAAGGCAAGGCATTGATTCCATATGAAATTAACTTTTTTTCTACCAAATCTACTACTTCTGTATCAGTATCATCAAGCAAAAACAAAAGTGATTTTATTTCAGAAGTATTCAATTTATTGGAGTATTATTTATTGTAAACAAATCTATTTTTTTAATGTTAAAAAAAAAGACTATAAATTTAGCAAACTAAATTCACAATTTTCCCTTTTACAAAAATTACTTTTTTAGGTGTTTTGCCTTCTAACCATTTTTGAATAGACTCATTAGTTAAAACAGTTGATTCTATTTCTAAAGCTGAAGTTTGCAAACTAAAAGTCATATTCATGCGGTGTTTTCCGTTTATAGAAATGGGATAACTGAATTCATCTTCTACCAAATAATCAGCTATAAATATTGGGAAAGTGGCTTTGGTTATACTTGTTTTATTTCCTAATTGATGCCAAAGTTCTTCGGAAATATGAGGTGCATAAGGAGAAAGAACAATTAACAAATCTTGTAATATAGCTTGCTTATTACATTTCAAATCAGTGAGCTCATTTACACAAATCATAAAGTTGGAAACAGAGGTATTGAACGAAAAGTTCTCAATGTCATCGGCTACTTTTTTAATGGTTTTGTGTAATGCTTTGAACTCGGCTTTTGTTGGTTCATGTTGGTTAACAATAAAGTTACCTTCGTTGCTATAAAACAAACGCCAAAGTTTTTTCAAAAATCGGTGAACGCCTTCTATGCCATTAGTATTCCAAGGTTTGCTTTGTTCCAACGGACCTAAAAACATTTCATACAAACGCAAAGTATCCGCACCAAAATCAGCCACAATATCATCAGGAGTTACCACATTGTATTTTGACTTCGACATTTTTTCAACTTCGCTACCACAAATGTATTTTCCATCTTCAAGAATGAATTCAGCATTGCTATAATCTTCACGCCAATTCTTAAATGCTTCCATGTCTAATACATCATTTTTCACAAAATTAACATCTACATTTATGGAATAAGTTTCTAAGTCATTTTTTAAATTAAATGAAACAAATTTATTTGAATCTTTAATTCTATAAACAAAACTACTTCTTCCTGTTATCATTCCTTGATTGATTAACTTCTTAGCAGGTTCATCGCAAGGAATTAATCCTAAATCGTATAAAAACTTTGTCCAAAAACGTACGTACAATAAATGGCCTGTGGCATGTTCACTTCCACCTAAATATAAATCCACTTGTTGCCAATAATCAGCCGCTTGTTTACTTACAAATTCGGTGGTATTTTTATTATCCATATAACGTAAAAAATACCAACTACTTCCTGCCCAACCTGGCATGGTTGAAAGTTCGTATTCGTATTCGCCTTTGTATTTCCAATCTTTGGCTCTGCCCAAAGGTGGTTCGCCAGTAGTTGTTGGTAAATAAGAATCAATTTTTGGCAATTCTAGTGGCAATTCATTTTCATTTAAAACATAAGGAATATTGTTTTTATAATAAACCGGAATTGGTTCTCCCCAATATCGTTGGCGACCAAAAATAGCATCGCGCAAGCGGAAATTAGTTTTTCCTTTTCCAAAACCACGCACTTCTATTTCGTGAATGGATTTTTTAATTGCACCTTTTACGGGTAAATCATTTAAAAAACTAGAGTTGAAAAGAGTTCCTTCTTTTGCATCGTATGCAATTTCATTGATATCAAAATCAGGATTATTCGGTTTTATTACTTGAATAATTGGTAAATGAAAATGTTTGGCAAAAGCAAAATCACGGGTATCGTGTGCAGGTACAGCCATTACTGCACCAGTTCCATAACCAACTAACACATAATCGGCTACCCAAATTGGAATTTCCATACCGGTAAATGGATGAATGGCATAAGCACCTGTAAACTCGCCAGAAATGCGTTTTACATCGGCTTGTCTGTCTCGTTCACTTCGGTTCTTGGCCATTTCAACATAAGCCATTACGTTACTTTCATGGTCGGGAGAAACTAACTCCGCTAACATATCGTGCTCAGGAGCAATGGCCAAATAACTGATTCCAAAAATGGTATCAGGACGAGTGGTAAATACTTCTATTTCCAAATTACTGTCTTGCACTTTAAAATTTAAGCTTGCGCCTTGCGATTTTCCAATCCAATTACGCTGTGCTTCTTTTAAACTTTCTGTCCAATCTAATCCATCTAAATCTTTTAATAACCTATCGGCATAAGCAGTAATGCGCATGCTCCATTGCTTCATTAATTTACGCTCTACCGCATGTCCACCCCGTTCACTAACGCCATCTTTTATTTCATCGTTACTAAGCACAGTTCCTAAAGCTGGACACCAGTTTACATATGCTTCGCTTAAAAATGCAATTCTGAAACCTAGTAATATTTTCTGTTGCCTTTCTTCATCAAATTCATTCCATTCAGAAGCAGAAAAAGCACCAAAATCTAATTCAATTCCACCTGTCAATATAGAATCGTCAACACCTATAAAACCTTCGGTTTCAAAAATTGAAATCAATGTTTCAATATTTTCTGCTTTGTCATTTTTAGGATTATACCACGAATTAAATAATTGAATAAAAATCCATTGTGTCCACTTATAATAATCAGGATTTGAGGTACGAACTTCTCTATTCCAATCATAACTGAAACCAATTTTACCTAACTGTTCGCGGTAACGGTTAATATTATCTTCGGTTGTAATGGCAGGATGCTGACCAGTTTGAATGGCATATTGCTCCGCAGGCAAACCAAAACTATCGTAACCCATTGGATGCAATACATTGAAACCTTTTAAGGTTTTATAACGAGAAAAAATATCACTGGCAATATAACCTAACGGATGACCAACATGTAAGCCCGCACCACTTGGATAAGGAAACATATCTAATACATAAAACTTCGGTTTATCGCTGTCTTCAGTTACTTTGTAAATATTGTTATCGGCCCAATATTGTTGCCAATTTTTTTCAATTTCCGTAAAATTATATTCTTTCATTATTATTTTTTCTTTTTTCTAGTATCCCTCATTTAAAAATAAGGGCAATTCAAAATGGCATTTTTTTTATTTAGAATGGGCTAAAGCCACATTCAATTGTTTTAAAATTAGATTGCTTCGTACCTCGCAATGATACATAAACAGAACGTCAGTTCGAGCGAAGTCGAGAACTATAAATGCTTCGACTACGCTCAGCATGAAAAAATTGCATTATCAAATCTCATTTCTACATTCTCAATTTCTGTCGTCAAAAATAGAATTAACAACACCATAAACAAAACTGTGGATTGAATTTAGTTGAACACTTCCATTAATGAATTATTTTTGTAAGGTATAAAAAATAAAAACATTGGCAACTCAATTACAAAAAGTTAATCGCAGAAAACGTATATCGTACTTATCTTCAATCATTAGCATATCAATGGTATTGGTTATGTTGGGATTATTTGGCTTGATTTATATTCAATCAAATCAGTTAAATAAAATTATCAAAGAAAATATTTTGATGAGTGTTTATCTGAATGATGACATCAATCAAGGTGAAATTGATAAGAATTTGCAAAGCATCAAAAATTTTATAGACGTAAAAGAAGTAAAATTTATAAGTAAAGATGCAGCGGCAATGGAATTGTCGAAAGAAATGGGACAAGACATCGTTGAATTTGCAGGTTATAATCCTTTGCCATCATCGTTTGAATTAAGCATAAAAGCTGAAAGTGCAAATAGTAGTAAAATTCAAGACTTAAAAAACAATTTGATGCTTTTGCCAAAAGTTTCAGAAGTTAAATACAGTGAAGCAATATCTGAAAATGTAGGAAAAAACTTAGGTTCATTAAGTTATATTTTAATTGGTTTAGCAATCATATTTATCATCATTGCATTAGTGTTAATTAATAGTAATATCCGTTTAAACTTATATGCAAAAAGATTTTCAATTAAAAGCATGCAATTAGTTGGAGCAACGCATTGGTTTATTATCAAACCATTTATATTTAGAAGCTTTTTTAATGGATTATATGGTGGTTTAATAGCAACTGGTTTATTGGTATTTATATTATATATTTTACCTAATTATTTTCCGCAAATTCAAAATTTATATCACACCAAAAATTTTACTTTATTGTTTGTCATTCTTATGGTTACAGGCATTTTCGTAAGTATGATTAGTAGTTGGTTTAGCACAAATAAATACTTAAAAACAAAAATTGAAGATTTGTACTAGGTTTTATATAAAAGAAAATATTATTATTGATAAATTTTAGAAACATAAAAATGAGCGAAAAAATTTCAAACACAAAGAAAACAACTGAAAAAGTAAGTCAAGTTCCAACAGCTGATTTTATTTTTGGCAAACAAAATTATATCATCATGGCAGTAGGTGTATTTGTTATTATTTTAGGATTTTATTTAATGGCTGGTAAAGAAAATATTTTAGAAGATACAGTGAAAATTACTGTTGCTCCTGTTTTAATTTTATTAGGGTTTATAATTGGAATTTTTGCAATTATGAAACCTAAAAAAGATTAATTTTTTAAAAAAAATAGCTGACTTCGTCCAATTAAATGAATTATTTTGAAGCTATAATTATAGCCATCATCGAAGGATTAACTGAGTATTTACCTGTATCAAGTACAGGTCATATGATATTAGCCACTTCCTTATTAGGTATAAAATCAGATGATTTTATTAAATTTTTTATCGTAAATATTCAATTAGGGGCTATTTTAGCCGTTGTGGTTTTATACTTCAAACATTTTTTCAAGTCAATTGAATTTTACTTTAAACTTTTTGTTGCTTTTATTCCAGCAGCAGTTTTTGGCATTTTATTCAGTGATAAAATTGATGAATTATTAGAAAGTCCGGCTACAGTTGCCATCAGCCTATTATTAGGAGGCATAATATTATTATTTGTTGATCAATGGTTCTCCAAAAATGATACACATGATGTTGCTGAAACAAAGGAAATAAATTATTTAAGCGCATTCATTATTGGTTGTTTTCAGTGTATATCAATGATACCAGGTGTTTCGCGAAGCGCCTCTACAATTATTGGTGGCTTAACCCAAAAGTTAAGTAGAAAAACAGCCGCTGAATTTTCGTTTTTTTTAGCTGTTCCAACCATGTTTGGTGCTACTGCAAAAAAATCTTTGGATTTATTTCAAGCACACGGAATGGCATTTTTAGATGCTGATAAAATTAAACTGTTAGTAATTGGCAATTTAGTATCATTTGTTATTGCACTCATTGCTATTAAAGCATTTATATCCTATTTAACTCAATATGGCTTTAAAATTTTTGGTTGGTATAGAATTATAGTTGGTGGAGTTATATTAACCCTAATAGCTTTTAAAATTCCACTTAGCATCGTTTAAGCAAATGAATATAACATTTTTAGGTACAGGTACTTCTCAAGGTGTTCCAATTATTGCTTGTAAATGTTCAGTTTGTACTTCAAAAAACCAAAAAGATAAACGCCTTCGCTCATCCATATTGATTCAATACAATGACATTAATATGGTAATTGATACTGGCCCCGATTTTAGACAACAAATGCTTTCATCAGCAATAACTTCTTGTGAGGCAATTTTATTTACCCATGCTCATAGAGATCATTTAGCGGGATTAGACGACATTAGGGCATTTAATTTTATCATGCAAAAGCCTATTGATATTTATTGTGAACCACCAGTTGACAAAGCCATAAGAAGAGAGTTTTTTTATGCCTTTGAAGCAATAAAATATCCAGGAGTACCAGAAATGGATATTCATATCATTGATGAAACTCCATTTGAATTATTTGGAAAAACAATTATTCCATTAAGAGTTTGGCATCATCAATTGCCTGTTTTAGGTTTCAAAATCGATGATTTTGTTTATATAACCGATGCCAATAAAATAGATGATTCTGTTAAAGAAAAAATTAAAGGATGCGAAGTTTTGGTGTTAAATGCTTTGAGAAGAGAACACCATATTTCGCATTTTACCTTAGCCGAAGCTGTTGAATTATGCAATGAGTTAAAACCAAAAAAAGCCTATTTTACCCATATCAGCCACCAATTAGGTTTGCACGATGAAGTAAATGCCGAACTTCCAGAAAACATCAATTTGGCCTATGATGGTTTAGAACTTACGTTCAAATAAAAAGTGAATTTGATGTACTTAAAAATAAAAAAGCTGTGATAAAAAAATTATCACAGCTTTTTTATTTTTATCAATTAACTTTATAAACCAATTAAACTTATCAACCTATTATCTCATTAACTAAAACTAATCAATATGATATTCTTTTTTACGTTTAGAAATATCAATTCTATCATCCATTTTTTCTACTAATAAATCTTTACCGAATATAAAACTATTTCTGGTGTATGATGATTCTACAATTCTATCAGTAAGGTAAATTGCATCTTTAGGACAAGCTTCTTCGCATAAACCACAAAAAATGCAACGCAACATGTTTATTTCATATTTAGCAGCATACTTTTCCTCACGATATAAATGCTCTTCCCCTTTTTGTCTTTCAGCTCCATCAATTATAATGGCTTCAGCAGGACAAGCAACAGCGCATAGTCCACAAGCAGTACAATTTTCTCTTCCTTCTTCATCACGTTTTAAAACATGCATACCTCTATATACTGGAGCAAATTCTCTTTTTATTTCAGGATAACGAAGCGTAGCAGCTTTTTTAAACATATGCATAAAAGTAATAGCCATTCCTTTCGCTATAGCTGGCAAATAAAGCTTTTCCTTAAAACTCATTTTTTTGTCAACTACAACTTTTGATCTACTGGTTAATTGTATCATATTATATTTTTATTTGTAGAGACGTTGCATGCAACGTCTTTACGTTTTTTAATTATTGAATTTAGTTCCGATTTTGTCGAAACATTTTTCGAATTTATTTTTTCGAATTTCGAATTTTATTCAGTTATTTATTGAAAAATGTTAAAATACCACCTGTTAGCAATACATTTATTATTGATAAAGGTAATAAAATTTGCCATCCTAATTTCATTAATTGATCATAACGGAAACGAGGGATTGTCCAACGAATCCACATGAAAAAGAACACAAAGAAAATTGCTTTAGCAAACAAAGCTCCAAAGCTTAATAACGCAACTATATTCGGATTTAAAACTGTACTTAGGTATGAAAGTCCTGGAAAATTATAACCACCAAAATAAAGACATGAAATAATGGCACCAGAAATAAACATATTGATGTATTCGGCAAATAAATATAAACCCAATTTCATAGAAGAATATTCTGTGTGAAATCCACCAATTAATTCCGTATCGCATTCAGGTAAATCAAATGGTGTTCTGTTACATTCAGCAAAAGCACAAATTAGGAAAATAATGAAACCCATTGGTTGGTAAAATATATTCCAATTTAATCCTGAAACAGGAATAAAACCCCATAATTTTCCATCGCCTTGCGAAGTTACAATGTCAGTTAAACTCAATGAACCACTCATCATGATTACAGCAATTAGTGACATTCCCATGGCTAATTCGTAACTGATCATTTGGCTAGAAGCACGCACAGCACCAAGCAAAGCAAACTTATTATTAGAAGCCCAACCTCCAATCATGATTCCATACACACCTAAACTTACTACACCAAAAACGTATAATATTCCAATATTGATATCGGCTACTTGCATGGCATATTTAACACCACCAAATTCCATAGCAGTTCCCCATGGAATTACTGCACTGGTCATTAATGAGGTAACCATAAAAATACAAGGACCTAAAATGAATAATAATTTATCGGAAACATTTGGAATAATTTCCTCTTTCATAAACATTTTTGTGCCATCTGCAATAGGTTGTAATATTCCAAAAGGACCTGCTCTATCTGGCCCAATTCTATCTTGCATAAAAGCGGCAACTTTACGTTCGCCATAAGTTGCATAAGCTGCAACTCCTAAACTAATAAGAAATAAAATTAATATGAGCGCTATTTTGAATATAAGAATTGCCATTATTTAATTTCTCCTGCTATTAGTGTGATTGGTTTAATATTATTCAAAGTTAACTCGCGTGGTTTTACCATATTTGCTGGATAATGATTAGCCGAAATTACTGATTGATGACTAATTTCTTTTGGTCCTTCAATGGTCCAATCGCTTGTTAGTTTTTTATCGAAACGACAAGTATTACAAATAAATTCTTCTACTTCACCCCACTGATCTTTACGTCCCGTAACACGAGCAACATCATCGCCTTTGTACCAAATTACAGCTTTTCCACTGCATTTATCGCAATTGCGGTGAGCGTTCATAGGCTTAGTAAACCAAACCCTGCTTTTAAACCTAAAAGTTTTATCAGTTAATGCGCCAACCGGACAAACATCAATGATATTTCCACTAAAATCATTGTCGATGGCTTGTTCAATATAAGTTGAAATTTCAGAAACATCGCCTCTATTCATTACACCATGAACCCTACCATCAGTAATTTGTTCCGCTACTTTTACGCACCTGAAACAAAGAATACAACGGGTCATGTGTAATTGAATTTTTGGACCAATATCAATTTTTTCAAAAGTTCTGCGTTCAAAATCAGTACGCGTTTTAGCTGAACCATGTTCGTAACCTAAATCTTGTAAATGACATTCGCCTGCTTGATCGCAAATTGGACAATCTAAAGGATGATTGATCAATAAAAACTCCACCACACTTTTGCGTGCTTCAATTACTTTAGCAGAAGTAATATTTTTTACTTCCATTCCATCCATTACCGCAGTACGGCAACTAGCTACCAATTTAGGCATTGGTCTTGGATCTTTTTCTGAACCTTTGCTTACTTCTACCAAACAAGTGCGGCAATAACCACCACTGGTTTTTAGTTTGCTGTAATAACACATTGTTGGCGGAGCCACTTCTGGTCCTATCATACGTGCGGCTTGTAAAATGGTAGTTCCATCTGCCACTTCAATTGTTTGTCCGTCTATAGTTATATTTGCCATTTATTATTTTATAAGCCACAGATTACACAGATTTCACTGAGTAGTTTTAGGCGATTTTTTTTATTCTTTTTAGCCACTGATTGCAAAGATTTCACTGAGTAATTTAGGCTATTTTTGATCTTTCCGTGGTTGGTGTCTAAACCAACTACATTCGATTGGATAGTGCCGATAATTATCGTCAACCAACCTAGGGCAGAATCTATTTTACGCTGTTGCTAAGTTATTCATATTATGGTAATGCTTCACTTTACTAATTGATGATGGATTTTTTACATAATCTTCAAATTCAGCTTTAAAATGTCTAATTGCACTTGCAACTGGCCAAGCTGCTGCATCGCCAAGCGGACAAATGGTATTTCCCTCTATTTTACTTTGAATTTCCCATAATAAATCAACATCAGCTAAAGTTCCATGTCCATCTTTTATTTTGTGCAATATTTTTTCCATCCAAGCTGTTCCTTCTCGGCACGGGCTGCATTGTCCGCAACTTTCATGGTGATAAAAACGAGCAAAAGTGTACAAATTTTCAACAATACTGGTGGTTTCATCCATTACAATAAATCCACCTGATCCTAACATAGTTCCAGAGGCAAAACCACCATCTGCTAAGCTTTCATAACTCATCAAACGTTTTTCACCATTGGCAGTTGTTAAAATTAAATCAGCTGGTAAAATAGGAACAGATGAACCTCCAGCAACCACTGCTTTTAGTTTTTTACCATTTTTTATTCCGCCACAATATTCATCACTGTAAATAAAATCTTCTACAGTAATTCCCATTTCTATTTCATACACTCCAGGTTTATTGATATGCCCTGATGCAGAAATTAATTTAGTTCCAGTAGAACGACCAATTCCAATTCCAGCGTACCATTCGCCACCATTATTAACAATGGAAGGAACAGCTGCTAAAGTTTCTACATTATTTACAATAGTTGGGCAAGCATATAATCCCGCAATAGCTGGAAAAGGAGGTTTTATTCTCGGATTTCCACGTTTGCCTTCTAAGCTTTCTAACAAAGCAGTTTCCTCTCCACAAATGTATGCACCGGCACCAGCTTGCACATGTAAATCTAAAGAGTAATCAGTTCCTAAAATATTTTTTCCTAACAAACCAGCTTTGTATGCATCATCAATGGCTTTTTCCAATATTTTTATAATATAAAAATATTCACCTCTCACATAAATATAAGAAGTATTTGCACCCAATGCAAAGCTAGAAGTAATCATTCCTTCAATTAATAAATGAGGAATTTTTTCCATCAAATACCTGTCTTTAAAAGTACCAGGCTCACTTTCATCGGCATTACAAACTAGGTAACGAGCAACGCCTTCTGGCTTGGCCAAAAAACTCCATTTCATTCCAGTTGGAAATCCAGCTCCACCCCTACCACGTAATCCTGATTTTTTAACTTCTTCCACAATAGCATCTTGAGTCATTGTTTTTAAAGCTTTTTCCACCGAAGAGTAACCACCTTTTGAGCGATAAACTTCCAATGTTTCAATTCCGGGAACGTTGATATGTTCTAATAATATTTTTTTACTCATTTCTGTTTAAATATAGCCACAGATTTCTTTATAAAATAACGCTTTTGTTATCACATTTTTCAAACAAATCCATTATATAATCTGATTTAATCAGTGGCTGAATTTTAGTTTTTTCTAAAAGTATTTACGTCTAAGTATTTACTATGTTCTGTTTTATTACTCCATTCATCCAATAAAGAATCTACTTTATCAAATGTTAAATCTTCATGGAATTTATCACCAATTTGTAACATGGGTGCGGTACCGCAACTACCCAAACATTCTACAGTTTTTAAAGTAAACTTTCCATCGGCAGTAGTTTCACCAGGTTTGATGCCTAATTTATTGCCAATATGGTCAACAATTTCGTTTGCACCACGTAACCAACAAGAGCTAGTTCTACAAACTTCTATTAAACATTTACCTACAGGTTTTAAATTAAACATGCTGTAAAATGAAGCCACTTCATATACTTCAATTGGTTTGATGCTAAGCAATGAAGCGACATAATCCATGGCAGGCACACTTAACCAACCATCGAATTCAGCTTGTGCTAAATGCAATAATGGTAATAATGCCGACTTTTGTTTTCCTTCCGGGTAACGTTTAATGATACTTTGCACGAGTGCAAGAGAATTATCATCGAATTTTATTTCACTCATCTTTTTAAATTTTGAATGTTAATTTTTGAATGTTGAATGATTCAAAATTTCTTTTCTTATTAAGTTATTTTTAAATAGTATATGAATATAAAACATTGAATAACCTCATTCAAAATTCATAATTCATAATTTATAATTATTTACGCGTCTAGTTCACCTGCAATTACATTCATGCTACTCATGGTTAAAATAGCGTCAGAAAGCATGGAGCCTTTTATCATTTCGGGATAAGCTTGATATGATATAAAACATGGTCTGCGGAAATGCAATCTGTATGGAGTTCTTCCTCCATCACTCACCATGTAAAATCCAAGTTCGCCATTTCCACCTTCTACCGAATGGTAAACTTCACCAACAGGAACTGTTGCTTCGCCCATTACTATTTTAAAATGAAAAATTAAAGCTTCCATGTTGTTGTAAACTTCTTCTTTTGGAGGTAAAAAGAAATCTGGAACATCGGCAAAAAACTTACCTTCAGGAATATTATTTAAAGCTTGTTTGATGATTTTTAAACTTTCTCTTATTTCATGCTGACGAACTACAAAACGATCATATGTATCGCCTTGCGTTCCCAATGGAATCATGAAATCAAAATCTTGATATGAACTATAAGGATTCATGACCCTTACATCATAATCAACACCAGCAGCGCGTAAGTTAGGACCGGTAAAGCCATAATTTAAAGCACGTTCAGCACTGATTGGACCAACGCCAATATTTCTTTCCATGAAAATTCTATTACGTTCTAATAACATGGTGAATTCATCAAAATATTTAGGGAAATCATTTAAGAAATCGTGCATTTTTTTCATACATGCAGGACTAAAATCTCTTTCCATTCCACCAATTCTACCAATGTTAGTAGTTAACCTAGCGCCACAAACTTCTTCAAAAATATCATAAATTTTTTCGCGCCATTGGAACACATAAGTAAAACCTGTTAACGCTCCGGTATCAGCACCAATAATTGAATTACAAACCAAATGATCGGCTATTCTGGCAAATTCCATGATAATCACACGCATGTAATCAACGCGTTTGGGAGTTTCTACACCTAATAATTTTTCTACTGTCATGTGCCAACCCATATTATTGATAGGCGATGAACAATAGTTCAATCGATCAGTTAAAGTAGTAATTTGATAAAAAGGTTTATGCTCTGCAATTTTTTCAAATGCACGGTGAATATAACCAATTGTAGAAGTGGTTTCGTGAATAATTTCACCATCCATTTTCAAAATATTTTGAAAAACACCATGAGTGGCAGGATGTGTTGGTCCAAGATTTAAGATATTATAATCTGTTTTCTCGCTTTTATTATTTAATGCTAATGATTCAATCATTTAATATATATATCATTTAAAACCCAAAGGTTCTTATCGTCCAAAATAACTATCGTCTTTGTCTGTTCTTGTTCCATCTTCTAATGGATATTCTTTTCTCATGGGAAAATAATCCATTTCATCAGCATTTAAAATACGCTTTAAATTTGGATGGCCAATAAAATTAATACCATAAAAATCGAAGGTTTCACGTTCTTGCCAATTGGCAGAACTGAATAAAAATGTTGCTGAATCAATTGAAGGATTTTCAATTGGCATGAAACATTTGATACGTATACGAACATTATTAATTAAACTGTGAACGTGATAAACCACACCTAATTCTTTGCCAAAAACTTGAGGATAATGAATGCCACAAACATCAGTTAAAAACTGCATCTGTAATTCTTTGTGATCGTATAAAAATTGCAATACCTCTTTTATACTATTCTTGTCTAATTCTATTGTTAACAAGCCATAAGGTTCATAAGAATTATAAATTCTTTCACCAAATTTGTCCTGCAATTCTGTTAAAATATACTGATTATCTATTTGTACCATTATTGAATTCCGTAACTTCCTAAAAGTGCTTTATATTCATCCGATTCTCTTCTTCGTAATGATTCATTTTTTACAATTTCTTGTAATTTAACAATACCATCTATAATTTGTTCAGGTCGAGGAGGACAACCAGGAACATAAACATCTACAGGAATCACTTTATCAATTCCTTGTAAAACTGAATAAGTATCAAAAATTCCACCGCTAGAAGCGCAAGCACCAATGGCAATTACCCAGCGTGGTTCGGCCATTTGCAAATAAACTTGTTTTAAAACAGGACCCATTTTTTTTGAAATTGTTCCTGCTACTAATAAAACATCAGCTTGACGTGGCGAAAAACTGATGCGTTCAGAACCAAAACGAGCTAAATCGTAGTTTGAACCCATGGTAGCCATGAACTCTATTCCACAACAAGAAGTGGCAAATGGAAGAGGCCAAAGTGAATTTGCTCTGGCTAGTCCTATAATTTTGTCTAATGAAGTTGCTTGAAATCCTGGTCCTTCTATATTGGGTGGTGATTGTACAATTTTTATATCTGACATTATTCTATTTTTTTGATTTAGGCTTTTTTATTAATTAAATTGGAAAGGAAAATTATTCCCATTTTAAAGCACCTCTTTTGATGATATATGCAAATCCAATCAGTAAGGTTCCTATAAAAATTAACATTTCTATAAATCCTGTACTTCCTAATTCTTTAAAGTTTACTGCCCAAGGATACATAAATATTACTTCTACATCGAACATAACGAACAAAATAGCAGTTAAAAAATACTTGATTGAAAAGGGTAAACGAGCATTTCCTTGGCTGTCAATTCCACACTCAAAAATTGCTAACTTATCAGCTGTTTTTCGCTTAGGACCAACATAATGTGTTACTGCCATTACCAGCGCTACAAACCCAAATCCTACTAAAAACTGTATAAATATTGCTATATAATCTATTGATAATCCCATATTCCTTATTTTAATTCGCGAATCTAATTTGTTTTATTGTTTTTTAAAAACTGATAGTTTTTAATTATTAACATGATTTACCCGAAAATAAATAATTTTTTTAACTATTTTGACTTTTTCAACATTTCCATTAAAATACCTATTACTATGTCAACCTCTGACTTGGTATTTTGTTTTGCAAATGAAAATCGAACGGCTGCTCTATTTCTGTCAGTTTTTAAAGCACTTAATACGTGGCTTCCAACTTCAGAACCACTGCTACAAGCACTTCCACCACTAACCGAAACGCCCGCAATATCTAATTTAAACAATAACATTTCACCAATAGAACTTGGAGGAAAAGAAGCATTTAAAACGGTATAAAGTGAATTACCTTCTGAATCACCATTGAATGTAATTCCATCAATGTTTGATTTTAGCTGCTCAATCATGTAATGTTTTAAAGAACTAATATGCATCATTTCATTTTCTAAATTTGCATATGCATTTTCAAGTGCTTTTGTTAAACCAACTATTCCGTATAAATTTTCAGTTCCACCACGCATATTTCTTTCCTGAGCACCACCAGTTACAAATGGATAAATTTTGGCATTGCTACTAATATAGATGAAACCAACACCTTTTGGACCATGGAATTTATGAGCTGCACAAGCAATAAAATGCACTTTTAATTTTTGCACATCAATTGGATAATGGCCAATGGTTTGAACGGTATCACTGTGAAAAAATGCTTGGTACTTTTCGCATAAATTTCCTACTAATTCAGCATCTAATAAATTTCCAATTTCATTATTGGCATGCATTAAACTAACCAAAGCATTTGGATTATTTTGCAAAAGCAATTCCAAATCGTCATAATTTACATGGCCGTTTGCTGATAATTTTACAAAATGTAATTTTACATCCCCAATTTTTGTTAACTCTTCAATGGTATGTAAAACAGCATGGTGTTCAATTTCAGAAGTAATGATATTCTTTATTTGATAAGCTGCTACTGTTTTTCTTATTGCCATATTATCGGCTTCAGTTCCACCCGATGTAAAAAAAACTTCACCTGGTGAGCAGTTAATTAATTTAGCAATAGACCTGCGGCATTCTTCAATAATAGTTCTTACGTTTCTACCTTCGGTATGCGTACTACTCGGATTCCCAAACTCGTGTATCATTACTTGGTACATTGCATCGGCAACATCTTTATCTAAGGGCGTTGTAGCGGCATTATCAAAGTATATTCTTTCCATTTTTTATGTATAAAAAGCAAAAATAAAGGTATAATTTAAATTTGCTATGTTTTTTAATTGTTAAATATTATTGTATAAATTTTGCAATTTAATTGATTGGCTTTGCCAATTAAACTCCTCATTAGTTGCTTTTTCGCAAGCAATTATACAATTATTATAAAATTCAATATTTGTAAATAATTGATCAATTGCTTTAGCTATTTCATTCGAGTTTTTTAAATTTACAGCTATTCCAACTGGATATTTTTCTAATACATCGGTATAAATTTTACTATTACAAAAAACTGATGGCAAAGCTATGGAAATATATTCAAAAAACTTACGCTCGTGGCTTACTAACATAGATTCCGGTTGATTTTTCAAACAAATACCTATTTTACATTGCATGCTAATTTTATAAGCGGTATCAATGTCCAAAAATCCATAAAAATGAATTTGATTTTTTATCAATTCATAATTTGGATTGCTTTCAAAACCCTTATCAGTTCTAGAACCAAAATAGCCAACACAATGTAAATAATATGTTTTACCTTGATTTTTTAAAATTACCAACGCATCAATTAATGGATTAATATCGTAGTACATATCTTTTATCATTCCAATATAAAAAATATGATTGCCAGGCAAAATACTTCTTTCAGTAACTTTGTAATTATTCATTTGCTGAGAATCGGCAAAGTTTTGAATCACTGTAAATTGATCTTTATTAACATGAAAAATTGGTAAAAAATCGTCATTTGCCACCACAGGGATATAATGTATAAAATTACTTGAAAACTTTAATAACTGATTATATAATCCCGCAATAAAATCTTTGCGTTTGCCAGGAATCCAGGGTTTTAATAAAATATCTTGTTTGGTATTTTCATGAATATCGTAAATCACTTTTTTACCTAACACAGAAAGAATCAAACCAAATGGCAGCATTTCTGCATCATGAATGTGGTAAATGTCGGCATCTTGTTTGATGGCTAAAGCAAACACTTTAAAAATAGTTGTGAATGCCCTTTGTAAATGACTTTTAGGTTTAGGAATACCTATAATTTCTACTCCGTTTTTTGTGCCTGTAAAATCTCCAATTGCTATTAAAATAACTTGAAAATACACAGCCATACTAACACATTCACGATAAAAAACACGTGTATCGGTAATGGGATGTACGGATGAAAAATGACAGACTTTAAGTTTCAATATTTACTATTTTTTTCGAAGAGCAAAACTAAATTATTTTAGACCAATGTTACTATTTATTCAAAAAAAGAAAATGATTGATATTCCATATTTTCATCTAATTTCCATGAAAAATGTTTCAATCCATTGCTTATAATAATAATGTTAGCTTTGTACTGTTGGTTATATAATGACAATTGTAAAGCAGTTTCGCTTGTTAAATTTACGTTTGGTGCTTTGCATTCAATTAAAATATCAGCTTTTGCTTGATTGTTAAAAACTAAAATATCAAATCTTTTAAAAGAATTCAAATAAGTTAGTTTTCGTTCTACTGCGATAAGCGACTTACTGATTTTTTTGTTATTTAATAAATAATTTAAAATATGCTGACGAACCCATTCTTCTGGTGTTAAGCTCACATATTTTTTCCTAATTTCATCGTAAATAAATGGTTTATTTAGCTGTTTAGTAATTTTTATTTGGTATGTGGGTAAGTTAAGGTGCAAAGTTTTTTATACAAATGTTCACAAAAGAAGTAAAAAGACTCGAATAAATTTAATTATTTGCGAACTTAATTATTACACAAAAAAAGTGGCAACAGAATTATCAAATCAATATGGCAAAATAATGCAAGATTTAAAAGCAAAGCGATTTGCTCCTATTTATATTTTGCATGGTGAGGAAACTTTTTTTGTAGATGCAATTAGTAGCTACATAGAACAAAATGCACTGAACGAAAGTGAAAAAGGTTTCAATCAAACTATTTTTTATGCTAAAGATGTGGATCCAAACCAAGTGATAGAAGCGGCAAGACGCTTTCCAATGATGGCCGATAAACAAGTAATTATTGTAAAAGAAGCACAAGGATTTAAAAATTTAGAAGGTTTTGAAAAATATTTAGTAAAACCTGTTCCTAGTACTATATTAGTTATTGCTGTAAAAGGCAAAAAAATTGATAAAAGAACAAAATTTTATAAAGAAGCAGCAAAACACGTAGTTTTTGAAAGCGCTAAATTATACGAGAAAGATTTATTGCCTTGGATAAAAAATTATGTTGTAGCCGAAGGTTATAGCATTGGAGACAAATCG
Source organism: Bacteroidota bacterium (assembly GCA_947456185.1). Classification (GTDB taxonomy): domain Bacteria; phylum Bacteroidota; class Bacteroidia; order UKL13-3; family UKL13-3; genus JAAFJM01. The sequence goes on from CANGPW010000017.1 coordinate 34,466, forward strand.
GTTCAGATAATTGCGGATTCATTAGGTAATGATTTATCAAAAATATCGAATGAATTAGACAAGCTTTTTATTAATAAATCAGGTAGCGACAAAACCATTTCTGATAAAGACATTGAAACCTATATTGGCATCAGCAAAGACTTTAATTCCTTTGAATTACTGAGTGCCATTGCAAATAAAAATTCGCAAAGAGCATTTAAAATTGGTCATCATTTGGCTAAAGCCAAAGATTTTTCAATTATTCCATTTGTAGCCGTTTTAAGCGGAATGTTTTCAAAGGGTTATATCATAAAAAAAACAAATACTACCGATAAAAATACCATTATGAAGGCATTTGGATTGAATTATTTTTCAGCAGATGATTATGTAAATTTGGTAAAAAAATTCAGTTTAAATGAAATTGAAAAAGTAATTTCCATTTGCTCTCAATACGACTTAAAAAGTAAGGGTATCAATAGTGTTGCTATGACAAACCAAGAAATGTTAAAAGAAATATTAGTAAAAATATTGTAAATAAAAAAAATATATGTTTGCATTATTGTTACTTAATTATTAATTATGCAATTATTAAAAAATAAAAATTAAACTAAATAAACCATAAAAATGAAAAAAATTTTCCTATTAAGTTTTGCATTTGCTAGTAGTGTAGCTTTTGCTCAAACACACAAAAACAGCGTGCTACCGACAAATTACAATACTGCAATAAATACAGTAAAAAGAACAACTGATAAATACATACCTTCAGTTGTAAGAACTGATAATAGTACTAAATTATCAGCTACAAGTTTGGGTAAAGGAGCCACCTATTCAAAAGCAACCAAAATTGGTGAAACGATGAATAACCAACAAACAAATGGTTCTATTTATACAAGAGTATATGCGCATGCAGGTGGTAAAGTATCTGCAACTTGGACATCTGCTCAAGAAGGAATACCTTCTGGTTCAAGTTCAAGAGGTGCTGGTTACAATCATTTTAATGGAACTTCATGGGGAAATCCAATTCAATCATCTTTAAGAATTGATCCTGAACGTACTGGTTTTCCTAATTATACTTATAGTGCTGCCACTAATGAAGAATTAGTTCTTTCTCATATTGTAAAAGCTGGTACAGGATTAACTGGCGGTTTAATGCTTAACCGTAAAACTGGATTAGGTGCTGGTACTTGGACAGGAACTGCGGTTTTGGATAGTTCTAATGTTTTGATTCCAGGAATTTTATGGAATAGAAGTGTGGTATCAGGTAATTATTTACATGTTTTTGCATCATATACTGACTCAAGTTCTGCACAACCTAATAGTGTTAAAATTAATGGAATTAAAAATCCACAAGTTTATTCGCGTTTAAATTTAACTACAAACGCTTGGGAAGTAAAAAAAATGTTGCTACCAGGTTATACTGCTGAAAGAATTTACAGTGGTGGAGGCGACAACTATGCAATGGATGCAAAAGGTTCAAATGTTGCTATTTTAATTGGTGGAATGTCAGATGATGTTCAATTATATAAATCAAGCGACAACGGTTCAAATTGGACAAAAACAATTATAGATTCATTTCCAGTTCCTGCTTTTGATTATATTAGTTTAATTGATACTACTTATTCAAATGATGGTAGTGTAAGTGTAACTTTAGATAAAAATGGCAACGCACATTGCTTTTGGGCTTTAGCTAGAATGATTAGAACTGCTGGTACTGCAAATGGTTCTTATTCTTATTATCCTGGTCAAAATTCAATTTTATATTGGAAAGAAGGAACTTCTTTAGACAGTATTAATTTAGTTGGTCAGTCGCCTGACGTAGATGGAAATGGTAATTTAGATTTAGGTACAAGTTGGAATGCAGCTGGTACTAGATATTTCAGTAATTCAATTGCTACCATGCCTCATGCCATGAGCGTTGATAATTCTATTTACATGATTTTTTCTGGAATGACGGAAGGTGATGTTGATGCCAATGGTAGAAACTATAGAGATGTATATTTAAGATATTCAAGCGATTTAGGTACAACTTGGAGCACAAAAACATTGAACTTAACAGAATTTATTGGCTTTAACCAAGAGCAAGTTTTTGCAAGTATTTCTCCAACTAGTGATGAAAATATTCATATTACTTTTTCTCAAAGTATTATCATTGGTGGTTACGATGCAACTGATAATACTGATGCTGGTAATACAAATTATGAAATTATGCATTTAAGTGTTCCAATTGTAAATATTTTAGCGGGAAATGTTGGTGTAATCAATGCTAAAAATGATTTATTTAATATTGTTAGCAATTACCCAAATCCTTTTAAAGGAACTACAAACATTGAAGTAAACTTTGCTCAAAGTACCAATGCTACTGTAAAAGTAATGAATATAATGGGTCAAGAAGTTTATAACCAAAACTTCAATAAAATTGCTGCAGGTTTAAATAATTTAGAAATCAATTTAGGCAATGTAGCTGCTGGAGTTTATATCTATAGCATTGAAGCTAATGGCTTTAAAACTACTGGTAAAATGATTGCTGAATAATTAATGACTGCAAGAAAACTCCAATTTCTTCGTTACGCTTGCCATAAAAAATAATCATTTGCAAAAAGCAAACTCCTATTTTTTCTGTCTTCACAAGCCTCGAACTTGAAATTTTCTTATCAATCATAATATAATATAATAAAAAAGCCATTCGAAATTCGAATGGCTTTTTTTATGAATATTGAATCTGATTTTTCATATAATTTTTACCAACTTTTACTGTTTTTATCATTCAATATATTAATATTTAAATGCGCTAAAATGTTTTAGACCATACAAATTTAATAAAATGTTAGTTACTCAAAGGAATAGAAAAACTCGAAAAACATTTTATATTTGCCCACCTAATTTTATGAAAAAAATACTAATTGCAAACAGAGGAGAAATAGCTTTACGCGTGATGCGAACAGCTAAGGAAATGGGAATTAAAACAGTTGCCGTTTTTAGTGAAGCCGATAGAAAAGCTTTACATGTTCGTTATGCCGATGAAGCTGTTTGTATTGGCCCACCGCCAAGTAATCAAAGTTATTTGCTAGGTGATAAAATTATTGAAGTTGCATTGCAATTAGGTGTGGATGGCATTCATCCTGGTTATGGTTTTTTAAGCGAAAACGCTCATTTTGCTCGCAAAGTAAAAGAAGCAGGCATCACATTCATTGGCCCAAGTGCGGAGAGTATGGAGCTAATGGGTGGAAAAATTTCTGCTAAAAATGCGGTAGCAAAGTTCAATGTTCCTATGGTTCCCGGAACCAAAGATGCTTTAACAGATGTAAATGTGGCTAAAAAAATAGCTGCAGAAATTGGCTATCCAATTTTAATTAAAGCAAGTGCGGGTGGTGGCGGAAAAGGAATGAGAGTGGTAGAAGTTGAAAGTGAATTTGAAGAACAAATTAAACTAGCACAGTCGGAAGCAAAAAGTGCCTTTGGCGATGATGCAGTTTTTATAGAAAAATATGTGGGTTCACCTCGTCATATTGAATTTCAAATTCTTGGCGATACGCATGGAAATATCGTTCATTTATTTGAACGCGAATGTAGTATTCAACGCAGACATCAAAAACTAGTAGAAGAAGCACCAAGCAGCTGTTTAACGGAAGAGGTAAGACAAAAAATGGGCGAAGCAGCTGTAAATGTGGCCAAAGCATGTAACTATGTTGGAGCGGGAACGGTAGAGTTTTTAGTAGACGACAAATTGAATTTTTATTTCTTAGAAATGAATACTCGTTTGCAAGTAGAACATCCGGTAACGGAACAAATAGTAAACTTAGATTTAGTAAAAGAGCAAATCAGAATTGCCAGAGGCGAAACATTAGGATATGCGCAAAGTGATTTGAAAATTAACGGACATGCCATAGAATTACGTGTTTGTGCCGAAGACCCTGCCAATAATTTTTTACCAGATATTGGAAAATTAATAACCTATAAAACTCCCCAAGGTTATGGCGTGCGTGTGGATGATAGTTTTGAAGCAGGAATGGAAATTCCAATTCAATACGACCCCATGATTGCAAAGCTAATCACTTTTGGAAAAGACCGTGAAGAAGCTATAAAACGGATGATTCGTGCCATTGACGATTACAAATTAACAGGCATAGAAACTACTTTGCCATTTGGCAAATTTGTTATGAAACACGAAGCATTCATCAGTGGGAATTTTGATACCAAGTTCATTGAAAAACATTTCAATCCAGAAAACTTAAAGGAAACGAATAATTACAATGAAGCATATGCATTTGCTGCTGGTGAATTGTTTTTTGCAAATGAAGCAAATTCAAAGCAACAAACTGTAGTAGAAAAAAATAGCAATTGGCTCCAAAACAGAAAAGCATAAAAATTTTGTAACAAAATTGTTTTCAAATAAAAATCAGTATAAAAATAAAAGAAACAATTACTAAAATTGCAGCGTGGAAAAAATAATTAACCAAACCAATACTAAACCGCTTGAATGCCCTGTTCCTCATGGCAAAAGATGGAAGTGGCTTGGTTATATAAAAAAACTAGGCTTTTGGGGCTTTATGTTTTTCTTGATTAAAGGAATTACCGTTTGGATCATTTTACCTTATTTGGCTGCCAAAGGAATTTTTAATTGGTAGTGTTTAGACTCAGCAATTGACGCTAAGCAGTAATCATTTTTATTAATAAAATTCATTTTAACTTTACCAATCATTTTGTTTTTAAAACCTATATTTGCCATTGAAAGGTCGGTGTAATATTTGAAAAAAATTAATACCATTTAATAAACAGCTGAACCGCTTTGTCAAAATCAGGCTTTTTTACCCTCGGGGATTTTTGGTAACTTGTTACTGAAAACGTTAGAAGGTTGCGACTCCTGTGGAGGCTAAATCCTATTCATTTACGGATTTTATTCAAAAGCCGACCTTTCTTTTAAATTATTTTACTCAATCATTTTACTCAAATATTTATCTATTTAAACCATGCTAAATCTGAAAAATTTTCTATTCTTTTTCATTCTTTTTATTATTGGAATAAATTCAATTTTTGCTCAACAAATAAAAGTAATTACCTATAATATTAGGTTAGATGTGGCGATAGATGGAGCAAATCAATGGGGCAAAAGAACCAATGCAGTTGACTCATTATTGAAAAAACATTCGCCCGATGTACTTTGCATTCAAGAAGGTTTATATAACCAAATATTGGATTTACAAACCATGTTAACCAACTATTTTTATGTGGGCGTTGGACGAGATGACGGAAAGGAAAAAGGAGAATTTTCGGCTATTTTTTTCAAAAAAAGCATGTTTAAATTAGTAACCTCTAACACTTTTTGGTTATCGCCAACTCCCGAAATAGCAGGAAGTAAAGGTTGGGATGCGGCCATTACCAGAATTTGTAGTTATGGAAAAGTGAAGCTAAAAAAAACTAACAAATCGTTGTTTGTTTTCAATACTCATTTTGATCATATTGGGGAAACAGCTAGACAAGAAAGTGCGAAGCTTATTTTAAATAAAATAACTGAAATAGCGGGCAATGATGCTGTAATTTTATCTGGTGATTTTAACTCAGAACCAAACTCAGTAGCTTATAGTAACATTACTAATTACAACAATCATCCATTCAAAGACAGTTATATAAAAAGTAAAAATAAGGATTGTACTTTTACAGGATTTTAAGTAAAAAGTAATATATGTAAAAGGATAGATTTTATATTTTACGATAAAAATTTTAAGCTAAAAAACTACCAAATTATTAACGATAACAATGGCGAATATTATCCTTCGGACCACTTAGCAGTGGAAGCAATTTTAGAAATAAAATAAAGTTTATATTTTTACATAATAATAAAATATCTTTTGATCACATGTTTTCTATCATTCTAAATTTCCTATAATCAAAAAAAGTCAGACCTGAGCCTGACTTTTTTTTAAAATAATGATGTTTAATTATTATTTGGTTTCTTCCTTTTTAGCCGGATTAACAGCTTGAGTAGCTTCTAAGCTCACTGCACTTTTGTTAATTCTTAACTTAGTACCTTCGCTTTCAATAATTAAATAATTATCGTTTACCTCAGTAACTTTAGCTTGAATTCCACCTAAAGTAACAATTTTATCGCCTTTGGCAATGGAATCAATTAGTTTCTTTTGGTCTTTTTGTTTCTTCATTTGAGGGCGAATCATAAAGAAGTAAAAAATAGCAATCATTGGAACAAAAAATATCAATTGGCTCCATCCTCCGCCATTAGCGGGTGCTTGTAATAAAGTAAAATTCATGTTGTGTTTATTTATGTTTTTGTTTGGTTTAAATTAATGAGTTGTTGGTGTTGTAAGCGATGTATTAGCTGGTGTTACTTCTCCTTTAATTAAAAGCATGGTATTAGTTGGTGAAGTATTGGCCACAACGGTTACTGTTTTTTCAGCATGATTTGGTTTTCCCTCACTGTTAAAAGTAACATCTATTTCGCTACTTTTCCCGGGTGCAATGGGTTCTTTTGGCCAATTAGGAAC
>CANGPW010000018.1 GCA_947456185.1 Bacteroidota bacterium
ATGGTTTCTTTTCCTAAGAAAAATGCAGTTAGAATTACTGAAATAGGCAAGAAAGAAAAAATGGTTTGCGCAATGGAAACGTTCATCATGGAGGCTGCTAACATGGACATGCTTACTCCTAATACTGGCCCAAAAGCGGTTCCAATAATAATGGGTTTAAAAAACACTTTATTGGTGGTAATATCTTTTAGTTCTTTCCATACATTTACCTTAAAAATTCCCATGGCATAAATAAAAACCACACCCACAAGCATGCGAATCCAAGTAGCGTGAACAGGCGAAAGCAATTGTCCGTTGGAATCAAATAGAACCAAACCTTTTTTGGCAAAAACCAACCCAATTCCTTGACAAACCGCACCAAGAACGGCATAAACAATACCTTTTAGCAAATGCTTTTTATCTAATTCTTCGTGGTTATGCGCATTGCTTTTTATAAACCAAGCGATGCCAATTATGGAAATAAACATTCCAATAACGCCTATAAAATTGATGTTTTCGTTCAACATAAAAATGCCACCAACCAATGCTGCGGCTGGCGCAAAAGTGTTAAACAAACTGGTGCGGCTACTTCCTAAAATTTTAAAAGCTGTAAACGCAAAATGATCGCCTATACTTAACCCAATAATGCCCGAAATTCCTAACCAAACCCATTGCATAGCAACAGGTTTTGTGAACAATGCAAGCGGATTTATTTGATAAATAATACAAGTAATTAAACTTAATAAAATTAGCGCATATAATAATCTAACCCTATTAACCGAAACTGGCGCATATAACTTAGCTGCTTTGGTAAACGAAAACGTTCCAATAGTCCAACAACCTAAAGTAATTAATGCAGCTATTATTCCTGTCGTTTGATTCATGTGTTTTTAAATTGTTGAATTGTTGAATTGCTAAACGGTTATATTGTTTATGGGTTTTTCTATTTACGTCATTTCGAGGAACGAAGCAATCTCTGTTTTGTTGCAATGATTCCGATTAATCGGAAGCTTCACTTCATTCGCAATGACGCTAAAATCCATGGTCTATCGTCCATAAACCGTCAACTAATTCAACCTTCTTCCAATAATTTCCTTTACTCTTTGATACAACAAAAACGGACTAAAAGTTCGCCAAGGCATGTTATCAAATTCACCACCAAAATTGATATAATAATCAATATTGGCTTGCTTCATTTCGTGTAACACATGCTCTTGAAAATTTAGTGCTACTATCCATCCTTCCTCTTCTACGTCTTGAAACCATTCCTCGTAATAGCTATCATCGCTAGTGTGAAAATTCAATACATTTTCGCCAATCAATATAAATTTATCAATTCCTGCTGCGTTAAAAACTTCCATTACATCGCGTTTTAAATACATAATATCGTTATGTAGCGCATCGTTCCATTCGCCTATTAATTCAGCTATTAAGAAGCCATTTTCATAATCGGCAAAAAGTATTTTTACATATAAAGTTGGGGTTCCAAATTCATCCCATTGCGGGTGAATGAGGTAATTATAAATTTGGTTAGTAAAATCAAATTCACTATATTCTTTTTCATAAAATGGAGAGTTTTCATCATCCTCACTTTTATAAATATCTCGCCATAAATAATGTGGCTCAATGTGATCCATAGTTGTCTAATTATCGTTTAAAATCGGTTTTTAAAACCCTAAAAGTAGTTCGTCTATTTACTTGATGTTCCACCTCAGTACAATCTATTCCATCGATACAATCGTTCAATAATTTACTTTCGCCATAACCTACAGAAACCATTCTGCCTTTTGCAATTCCTTTGGTGAGTAAATAATTCAAACAACTTTGCGCACGTTTTTTCGAGAGTTCTAAATTATAATCTGCGGGCGCGCGGCTATCGGTATGCGAACCAATTTCAATGGCAATAGTTGGGTTGTTTTTTAAAATAATAGCCAATGAATCTAACACCACTTTTGACTCCGTACGCAAATCGTATTTATCTAAATCATATAAAATTCCTTGTAAAGTAAAATCAACTTCAGGTGCGGGAATGGCATCTAAATAAATGGTAAATTCTACCACGGAATCCTTTTGCAAACCAATGCTTGAAATATTAATTGGTGTGCTTGCAAAATATCCGCTTTTATTAGCAATTAACGATTGCAAAGCATTCAAAGGAATTTCACCGCTAAACTCTCCTTTTTCAGTTGTATTGACGGTAAATAAATTCTTTCCTTCATTGCTTGTTAAAGCCACCAACGATTTGCTAATTGGCGCATTGGTTTCACGTTCCAATACTTTTCCTTTTACCAAAAACACAAACGGTTTAATTGAAATACTATAAATATCATCATCGCCCATGCCATCCATTCTATTAGAAGTAAAAAATGCAATAGGTGTATTGGTTTTTTGAGCATTTTTGGGCAGGTAAGAAATGCCAAAATCATCGCCTCCGCTGTTAATTGGCGACTGTAAATTTTGAGGAACTTTGTACGTATTAGCAGAATCTTGAGTTTTAAAAATATCTAATCCCCCAAAACCAATTTTTCCTTTGGTGGAATAATAAAGTTCATTGTTTTCACTGATAAACGGGAACATATCATCGTCAAAAGTATTCACCATATTTCCTAAGTTTTTTGGTGTTTGCCAAACAGCTTTAACCTCATCAAACTGACTTACATAAATGTCTTTTTCACCAAATCCACCTTCCATGTCACTGCTAAAAAACAATTTTTTACCATCAGCACTTAAGCTCGGTTGACCACAACTAAAACTATCGGAATTAAATGGCAATAAATTAGGGTCGCCCCATAAATTATTTTGTTTATAACTTACATAAATTTTACAGTTAACGCCCTTGCCATCAATTCCATTACATTGTGTAAAGTACATCGTATTTTGAGTTAAATCTAAGCAAGCCGTTCCATCGTTATAAACACTATTAACTTTGCCTCCCACATTATTTGGTTTACCATAACCTGAGATATAATCTGCTTCAAAAACATCACACATTTTTTGGCCTGTCCATTCAAAAACCAAATTCCCTGAACTTTCTTTCCTACTCGATGTCCAAAACACTTTTCCATTGCTATAAAAAGGCGCAAAATCACCAAATTCTGTATTCCATTCTTTTACATTAATAATAGTGAATTTTTGCGGATTTGCTTTCCATTGCTGCGCAATATTGCATGATTGTAAAGCTAATTTTCCTTTTTTATCTTCTGGCATTTCAAACAAATAATCACCAAAAGTGCGGCTTGCTTCATCATATTTTTCAAAATATTTTAGCAAATTTCCATAACTGTAAAGCACGACAGGATCCGGATATTTGGCATTGATGACCTCTTCAAACCACTTGAAAGCTTGGGTATAATTATTTCCTAATCGGTAGCTTTCAGCAATGTAAAAAAGCACTTTTTGTTTTTGCTCAGGATCTTTTACTTTAGGATAAACTTTTTTGTATAAGCCCGCTGCGGTATTGTATTTCTTGGCATTATAAGCATTGGTTGCTCTGTCTAATTCAAACTGATAAGAAGGTTGTTTTTGCTGCGCAAATAATTTTTGCGAAAGCAAAATAATTAATAAAACAGAAGCAATTAAGCGTATTTTCATGGCAGAATTTATTAAAAAGCTTCATCAAATATATGGCAGAATCAGCCGCTTTGCAATAGTAATTATAGCTATAAGAAAAATTTTACGAATGTCTTTCTATTATTATTGCTTCCATTCTACGCTCACTGTAATTTCATTTCTTCTTCCTATAATTTGAAATGGTGGGTTATACCCTAAAAACCGATAGTTCCCATGGCTCAAAATACCATTTTCTAAAAGTAATTTTTTTAGTTTTTCGGAATAGTTTTTTATATCTTCATCAGAGGCATAGCCACCAAATTTTATAACTGCTACATATTCTTCTGGTATTTTTTTTACCTCTACACCTGCATTATTTGGCTTGGGTAAATTTTCTATTGAATAATTAGCTGGCATAACAAAACTCATGCTAGAATTACTGTCGTTAATATCTAATCTAACCGGTGCGGTCATTGCTATTTTAGTTTCTTTATCGTTACCACCAAATATGTATCCTGCTAACTTGTTAAAACCAGGCCCAGCTAACTCCTTGTATGTTTTTGCCTTAGAATAAACAGTAGCCAAAACCGCTGAAGGATAAAAACGAATTTCAAATGCTGGATACTTTTTTACTGCTTTATATTTTTGTTCTTCCACTTGTTGGTTTGTAATGTATCTAAATGCTTGAAAAAGCAATAATAAAACCAATAATACCGATAATGTTATGACTGTTGTTTTCATGTTTTTGTATCAAATAAACTCTTTTAAAACTAAGGAACAGGATCAAAACCGCTTCCACCCCAAGGATGGCAAGAACCAATGCGCTTAATAGCCAAATAAGTTCCTTTTAAAACTCCATATTTCGTAATTGCATCTACTGCATATTGGCTACAAGTGGGATTATACCTACAAGCTTTTGGCAAATAGGGAGAAACCAGCTGTTGGTAGCCTTTAATTAATAGGAGAAACGGGAATTGAATGATCTTTTTCAAGGTGGAGCGCTATTAAATTAATCACTTTTTGCAATGAATTTTCTGCCTGATTATATGCTAAATCTGTTTTACTAATATAAGCAATTGAAATGGCAATTTGTTTGCTTTGCAATACAATATTATTCAATAATAAATGCTTATTTAATCGATAAATTTCTCTGATTTGGCGTTTAATTCTATTTCTGTCTACTGCTTTTTTAAAATTTCGTTTTGGAACAGTAATTAAAACCTGGCAATTAGCTTGCTGTTCAGCAACAAAAGCCATAGAAACTTTAAATGGAAAAACAAAAACACTGTAATTCCCTTTGGAATAAAGTGCTTCAATTATTTTTAGTGAAATAACTTTTTCTTGTTTGGGAAAACTATAATTCATCATAAAACAAGGACTGTTTAAGTGATATTTACATTGGTTGGTTTACAAACAAAAAAACACATGTATTTATAAAATACCATGTGTGATAAAATAAAAAACAAATCCCGAATTCTAATCCTGTAGAGTAAAACTCGGGATAAGGCTTTCTATTTCTTGTGACGTCTTTCGTCAGAAACTGTTAATTTTTTTCTTCCACGTGCTCTACGAGAAGCAATAACTTTTCTGCCCGAAGCCGATTCCATTCTTTTGCGGAAACCGTGTTTGTTTCTTCTTTTTCTTACCGATGGTTGGTATGTTCGTTGTGCCATGAGCTTATTTTTTTAGGACTGCGAATGTACTTTTTTTTATAAAAATAAAAAAAGTTATTCGCAAATAATTAACTTTTTTATTCGTTGTAATTCAGAATGTTGTAAAATAAAAATGCCATCCGTTTCGGGATGGCACTTTTTTAAATTTGATTTCTGTTTAATAGAAAAAAAATTAGTGTGCAGCTTCAACAGCAACAGTTGTATCAACAACAGTTGAATCAGGAACCATAGTTCCTTCTAAAGCAGCTAATGAATCAGCAGCGCGAGTTGCAGCAGCGATTGAATCAGCTTGATGAGCAGCTTCCATTTTTAATTTTTCTTCAGCAGAAGGACCACAAGCTACGATAGCTAACATAGCAGAAGCGGCAACGATTGATAATACTTTTTTCATTTTGTTTGATTTTTTAATTAAGTGAGTTTCTAATTCGGTGGCAAATATATGACTAATTTGTTAATAACAAAATTTTTTTTATTTATTTCTCATATAAATAATAATTGGCACTCCCACAAAATCAAATTCATCTCTGATTTTATTTTCCAAATAACGTTTATAAGAGTCAGTAACATACTGAGGATGGTTACAGAAAAACGCAAATCTTGGACTTCTACCTGGTAATTGCGTGGCATATTTTATTTTAACAAACTTTCCTTTTACACTTGGTGGCGGATACGTTTCAATTTTTTCAAGAATGTAATCGTTGAATTTACTGGTCGAAATTTTACGTTTTCTATTATCGTAAACATGTAACGCTTCTTCTATTGCTTTAAAAATACGTTGTTTTGTGGTAGCCGAAGTAAAAACTATTGGCACATCATCAAATGGTTTTAGTTTTTCGCGAATGGTTTTTTCAAACTCTAACGATGTTTTATGGTCTTTTTCTATTAAATCCCATTTGTTTACCAAAATTACTAAGCCTTTATTGTTTTTTACAGCTAACGAAACCAAGTTCATGTCTTGATTATCTAATCCAATTGTTGCATCAATTACCAAAACTACTACATCACAATCTTCTAAGGCTTTGATACTGCGCATTACAGAATAAAATTCTAAATCTTCTGTTACGCGGTTTTTTCTTCGAATTCCTGCGGTATCAACCAACACAAATTCTTTATCAAATAATTTATAATGCGAGTTAATGGCATCACGTGTGGTTCCAGCTACATCGGTTACAATGTTTCTTTCTTGCCCAAGCAATGCATTGATTAAACTAGATTTTCCAACATTTGGTCTGCCAACAATGGCAATTTTTGGCAGCTCCACTTCATCTGCATCAATGTCTTGATCTTCAAAAGTTAAATGCTTCATTGCTTCGTCTAGCAAATCGCCAGTTCCCGAACCGCTCGCAGATGAAATATTATAAATATTATCAAAACCTAATGCCCAAAACTCATGAGCATCTAATTGACGGTTTGAATTGTCAACTTTATTTACTACCAATAAAACTGGTTTTTTGCTTTTACGAAGCATCAACGATAATTCTGTGTCTAAATCGGTGATTCCAACTGATACATCCACCATAAACATTAACACATCCGATTCTTGAATGGCTATTTTTACTTGATTTCTGATTGCTGCTTCAAAAATGTCTGCACTATTTGGAACGTATCCTCCAGTATCAATTACATTGTATTCTTTATCAAGCCATTCAGCTTTTCCATAATGTCTATCACGAGTTACTCCACTAAAATCGTCAACTATGGCGTGTTTGTTGCCTGTTAAACGATTAAAAAGTGTTGATTTGCCAACATTTGGCCTTCCTACTATTGCTACTATATTTCCCATTAAAGTGGCAAATGTAGGTTATTTTTACTGTTTTGGTTAAAAAATGTTGATAAGTGGAATTGAATTGAAAGATTATAAGGTGAGAAAATTGAAAAAATTGACTTTTAAAAGCTATTACATCTTTGATAAATATGTGGCTTCTATGAAATCTGTGGCTAAAAAATTTATATTTGCCAATTATGACCAATGATCAATTAAAAAATTTAGACGAAAGAGTGATTGCGCTGAGGAGGTATCTTTGACGTTGCTTTTAAATTACAACAAATAAAAGAAGAAGAGGACTTGACCTTAGAACCTGGCTTTTGGGACAATCCTAAAAAGGCAGAATCAGTGCTAAAAGGAATTAAACAAAAAAAAATTTGGACAGAAGGATTCGATTTTTCACTTGCTAAAGTGGAAGACTTAGCAGTGCTTTACGAGTTTTATCAAGCCAATGAAATTAGTGAAGAGGAGCTAAATTTAAACTATTCGGAAACCTGTAAAATAGTGGAAGAATTAGAGCTTAAAAACATGCTCAGTGGGGAAGAAGATATGTTTAATTGCATCATCAATATAAACTCGGGAGCAGGTGGAACAGAAAGCCAAGATTGGGCAGAAATGCTCATGCGCATGTACATTATGTATGCCGATAAAAAAGGTTTTAAAGCCGCTGTTGTTGATGAACAAGCAGGCGATGGCGCTGGAATAAAATCATGTTCTATAGAAGTAGAAGGTGAATTTGCTTATGGGTTTTTAAAAGGCGAAAGTGGCGTGCATCGTTTGGTGCGTATTTCTCCTTTTGACAGCAACGCCCGAAGACATACCAGTTTTGCTTCGGTGTATTGTTACCCAATTATTGACGATACCATTGAAATTGATATTAAAGATGCGGATATTGAAATTCAAACTTCCCGTTCGGGTGGTGCTGGTGGCCAAAATGTAAATAAGGTAGAAACTAAAGTTCAATTAACACATAAACCAAGTGGTATTGTGATTGTTTGTCAGGTTGATAGGTCGCAAAGTGCCAATAAAGACAGGGCCATGAAAATGCTAAAATCTCAACTTTATGAAATAGAATTGCGCAAGCAAAATGAGGAAAAAGACAAAGCAGAAGCTGGTAAACGAAAAATAGAATGGGGAAGCCAAATAAGAAATTATGTAATGCACCCTTATAAACTAGTAAAAGACTTAAGAACAGATACCGAAACAAGTAATGTTAAAGCGGTAATGGATGGTGATTTAGATTTATTTATTAAAGCTTATTTGATGGAAAATTCTGGAAATTAATGCTTTTGCTGAGGCATAAATTTTATTAAATGAAACCGCTCGTGGCTAACGAGCGGTTTTTGTTTTTATATGTTTTGCTTTAAAACTTCCAAGTTAATCCCACAAATATATTGCGAGTAGCAGCAGGAAAAAACAAAGGTACAGTTGTAGCTTTTCCTTGACCATCAAGGTAGTTGGTATAACTTTGAACATTTCCTGAAGGAGTATAAAGCTGATCCGTTAAATTATTTACTTGAACACTTATGCTTGGTTCTCCATATTTAACCCATTGTTTTAAATTGATTCCAAACTTTAAATCCATCAAATTGTAATCGGCAATACTTACATTTTTATCTTCACTATTGTCTAAATATTGCATGCTTACAAAACGGTAATTAAGTTCGGCAAAAAACCAATTGCAAGGAATTAACCTAATTCCTTGATTAATAATCACGGAAGGTGATAGTGTCGCAGCTGCATTTTTCTTAGTAATTACAGTGTCTGCATAAGTATTTGGATCAAAATAATGAAGGTTGATGCTGTTTATGGTGTTTTGGCTAAATGCAGAGCTCTGTGTTAACCATATCATTTTATGTAGCTTCCAAATTACGTCTATTTCTATTCCTTTGCGCACACTTGCACCCACGTTGGTATTGATGGCAACACCATAAGTATTTGAACTTCCGGTTGATGCAATTTGATTTTCAAAATCCATGTAAAACAAATTTGCATTGATGGCTAATTTTTGATTGTTAAAACTTGCGCCAAACTCATAATCATTAACCGTTTCGTGTTGAATATCGTTTTGCTTAATATTGCTGTAAGGATGTTCATCTTTAAAATAATCAACCCTGGCTGGTTCGCGGTTACTGCGGCCAAACATGGCATAAACATTGGTGCTTTTATTAATTTGGTGCTTTAAACCAAATCGATAATTTACAAAAGTCCAGTTCATGTTTTCTACCAATAAATTATCATTGTTTAAACCATAAATAGTTCTGTATTCCATTATTTGTGGCGTGTAATTAAAACTTACATTTCTAACTTGAATATCTCCAAAAGCTACTGTTTTGGTATTAAATGAATAGTTTAGTTTTACGTTTCCGCTTATTTCATTTTTATTACCTGTATTGAAAAAAGCATTTTGCCCAGGTATAAACCTAGGGTTGTATCTGTCAATAGATTGAACTTCTAAAAAATGTTCTCCAGTAAATGAATTGGCGTGCATATTTGCCATCAAATCCCACTTGCCAGTTTTGAATTGATAGTTTAAAAATGCACCCACAAAATATTGATTCAATCGATAGCTTGTCATGGCTTGATATCCGCTATCGTTGTTATGAATTGGCAAATTCAAATATTCGTTTGCAAAACCTCCAAAATACTGAAATTTGGGAGCTTGCCCTCTTACAAAATAAACCGATGAAGTAACATTGCTTTTGCTATTTATTTGATAAGAGTATTGTAATTGGTAAAACGATTGTTTAAACGCATCGCTTTCACCATTTACTAATGGATTAAAGGTTCTGTTTGAATTTAAGGTATTCGCATCAATTCCATTATATGCCAGTTTGTTTTCTGCATATCCGCCAAAAATATTTAATTTTAAAACTGCTTTTTTCCAAAAATAACCGGCACTGAACAGGTAACTTGTAATTTTAGCTCCTGAATTAATTCTATAACCGTTTGTTTGTAAATTACTTAATCTACCATAAAAAGCCAGTTTGTTTTTAATCATTCCACTTTGATATTCTAATGTAGCTCGGCTTGAACCAAAAGAACCTAAACCAAAATTCATCGTTGCAGATTGTTTGGGAGCCAAGTTTTTAGTTAAAACATTTACACTTCCACCAAAGCTAGCCACACCATTAGTTGAAGTTCCAACTCCTCTTTGAATTTGAATACTTTCGGAACTACTTGCCAAATCGGCAAAATTATTAAAGTAAACGCCCATGTTTTCAGGATCATTTACAGGTATTCCATTTACAGTAGTGTTAACGCGGGTTTGATCCATTCCCCTTAACCTAAAAAAGCTGTAACCAATTCCCATTCCGTTATCGCTATAACCATTGATGGATGGTGTGTAATTAATTAAAGAGGGGATATCGGCTCCATAATACTTTAGCGCTATTTGTTTGCTATCGAGCGTAGTTTGAGTAATGGGTAAATTTACATTTGCTTTAATTCCTTTTACTACAAACTCTTGCATGTTTTTTGAGTTGAGCGAATCGGTTTGTGCAAAGCTAATTTGGCCTAGAGCCAATAAACTAGATAAAATAATTATTTTTTTTAACATTTTTGTTGTGTTGAATAAGGTAAACAAAACCTATAACAGGGGCTGCTAAAGGCTAAAAAATTGTTTATCTAACTCTGAATGTAAAACCCAAAATGTGTTTGCGGCCAGCAAAATTATAAAAAACACATTGGTGGTCTATTTCCTTCGCAAGCATTACCTTGATCAGGTTCAGAGGGTGTAATCTCAGGCTGTTTTTGCAAACAACCACCCCTAAAGACAGTGCAATAATAGTAGTTAAGTTGATAGTTGACAGTTGATAATTGTCAGTAGCCTGTTTTTTATTCAAAGAGTCCGTTTTTACAATAAAACAAATTCGCTTCTTTTTTAATTTTTAACTGTGCTAAACCAGTTTCTATGGCCGTTCTTGAATAATTTTCTTTGTGGTGCAAATGAAACTCCAAAGCTTCAAATCGTATGCTTTTAAATTTTACACCAATTGCTGTTAAGCGCCATTCCAGGTCTACATCTTCGCCCACTCCAGCTGTAATATAATCTTGGTCAAAACCATTTATTTGTAACAAATGTTTTTTGTAAACTCCTGCGTTGCAACCCCAAATTCCTTCTGTTCTTATTTTAGTTAAAAATGGAAAATATAGCGCGTATTTTAAGTTGGTAGTTTTGGTAAATAACAAACCTAAATAATTTAATTTTTGAATACTTTTGGTTTCATAGGTCTGTTTTGTGGTTGCTTCATCAACCATTACTCTTCGTCCAAAACATAATGTGTTTTCAGCCAAATTATTAATATAAGCTTTTAAAAACTTTGGATGCGGAACACAATCGCCATCTAAAAAAACAATTATTTCACCAGTTGAGGCTTTTAGCGATTTGTTTAACATTTCATTTTTCCTAAAACCCAAATCTTGTTCTTGGCATAAATGTTTGATTTCAAAACTATAAATTGCTTGATTTTCTTTAATAAAAAAAGGGGTTTTAGTATTGTTATCGTCTTCAGATACAATAACTTCAAAGTTTTTATAGGTTTGCTTTGCCATTGCTTTAAAAATTAAATCAAGGGCAGAAAAGTTTTTATAAAACGATATAATAATACTAATTTTCATGCGCTTTTTAAGAGGTCAAATGTATTGTTTTTTTGTTTCTAACATTGCAAAGCAATATAACAATTTTAAATTTCTTGGGTATAAACGTCTTAATTTTACACTAAAAGTTAATTCAATTTTACCTTTCAATTTTATTAAATTCCTTTGGTGTAACTAATATATTTATTACTAAACTTGTACTGTTATATTAGCGGAACTAAAATGTTAAATAAATCAAAAATATATTGGTATTGTCAGTTTGGAGGATGGTTCTTTTTTGTTCTCATTGAACTGATAACCTATATAAATGCACTTGGCTACAGTCATGGATTACTTATAAATGGTTTGACTAATTGGGTGGCCGGTATTTTATTAACTCACATTTACCGATTGATAGTTATCAAAGCAAATTGGTTAAATTTACCATTACAAAAGCTGATTCCTCGTGGCATATTTATGATTATTTTAGTATCAATTCCGCTTTCCATTTTAAATGTAATTCTTGATTTTTACACCATTCCTTCTGGTAATATTGAACAATTTGACTTGGGAAAAGAGTTTTTATCCAGAATAAATTTTGCTATTTTGCCTATAATTTTCTTTAATTTATCAAAATATGTTTTCTTATGGGCCATTGTTTATCACTTTTTCGTTTATTGGGAAAAACTATTAAAAACCGAAACCGATAAATTTGAATTACAAGCAGTTTTAAAGGAAACACAATACAATAATTTGAAAACACAACTAAACCCTCATTTTTTATTTAATTCATTAAATGGAATCAGGACTTTGGTTGATTTGGATCCAGAAAATGCAAAAGAAGCCATTACAAAATTGAGTGGTTTATTAAGGGGTTCGCTTAAAATGGAAAAAAATAAAACCGTTGCCTTGCAAGAGGAAATGAATACGGTAAACGATTATTTAGCCATTGAAAAAATAAGATTTGACAAACGATTAAACATTTTTTTAGAGATTTCGCCAGAAACAGTAAAATCTAATTTACCACCCATGATGATTCAAACTTTGGTAGAAAACGGCATTAAACACGGAATTAGCAACTTAAAAAATGGTGGCACAATTTTTATCAAATCATTTGTAAAAAATCAAAACACCATTATTCAAATTACAAACAGTGGACAATATAATCCGAATATGGCTACAATTGGTTTGGGAATAGAAAACACCAAAGAAAGATTGCGGATTTTATTTGACGATAAAGCGTGTTTTTCAATAAAAAACTTGGACGATAAAAACGTATTAACCGAAATAACTTTACCATTATGATAAAAACAATCATTATTGACGATGAAAAACTGGCTCGCGAGGGTTTAAAAAACCTTTTAAGAGAGTTTACAGATATAGAAATTATAGCTGAAGCCGGCAATGCTGACGAAGGATTAGACTTAATAGACAAACTAAAGCCACAGCTCATTTTCTTAGATATTCAAATGCCCGAAAAAACCGGTTTTGAAATGTTGGAAGAATTAATTGAATCGCCAGCTATTATTTTTACAACTGCTTACAACGAATTTGCCATCAAAGCATTTGAGGTAAATGCGCTCGATTATATTTTAAAACCAATAGAAAGCAGTCGCTTGCGTGATGCAATTGCTAAAGCAAAAAAACAAATTTCCCTAACGGACGAACAAAGGGGAACCCAAAAATTAGCAGAAGACAGCCAAGTTTTTATTAGAGATGGAGAACGCTGTTGGTATGTTAAATTAAATGAAATTAGGCTAATAGAAAGCAATGGAAACTATGCTAAAATTTTCTTTGATAAATACCAGCCATTAATACATAGAACTTTAAATGCATTGGACGAAAGACTCAGTCCAAAAATGTTTTTTAGAGCTAATCGTCAGCAAATTATAAACCTTAACTATTTAGATAAAATAGAGCCCTTTTTTAATAGTGGATTATTGTTTTATATGAGAGATGGCCTAAAAATAGAAGTTAGCCGCAGACAAGCTGTTAAATTTAAGGATTTAATGAGTTTGTAAACCTATATTTCTATATCAATCGTTCTATATTCTCCTGCCTGTAAGTTTTCTAAATGTACGTTTCCAATTCTTACTCGTTTTAAACTAGTTACCATGTAATTAAGTTTAAAACACATGCGTCTTATTTGTCGATTTAATCCTTGAACCAGAATAATTTTAAAGGTAAATTCATCTAAAATTTCAGTTTTGCATAGCAATGTAATTTGTCCCAAAATTTCTACTCCATTACTCATTTCTATAATAAATTCTTGGGTAATTAGCTTATTTACAGTTACTATGTATTCTTTTTCTACTTCGCTTGCAGGGTTAATGGTTTTATTGAAATAGTAACCATCGTTGGTTAAAATCAATAATCCTTCCGATTCTTTGTCTAAACGGCCAACAGGAAAGAGTTTTTCGTTAAAATTAATAATAGTTGATAAATTTTGGTCTATTTTTTCGTTCAAGGTGCACTCTATTCCTCGTGGTTTATAAAGTGCGACATATATTAATTTCTTTTCAGCCCGAATAATATTATTGTTATAAAAAACTGTATCTGTTTCCAATATAACAATGTTATCGCATACATTTTCAGTATTTACCAAAACCTTTTTTGATAAAATAATTTCTTTTGCTTGCGCATTTGAAATATTTAATTTCTTTACCAATAAGTATTGTAGTTTATCTCTGTACGACATTTTGAAGCAAAATAATTGAATATAAACTCAAAAACAAAACATATTGAATTTTAGGTTAATTTAAAGACTAAAAAATAGCCTTAAGCATCGTTTTTATTTATAATTAACGCAAGTGGGACATTTTTGCCTTTTTATAGGTTTAATTTTCTGGTTTTAATATAAATTACTATTTGCTAAAACATTATATTTAAAATGAAATATAACATATAAGTAAAATGAAAAAATTGCTGTAGATATAAACCTACACAATAAAACAACTATTCGGCTCGTTTATTGTTCAATAATAATATACAGCTTTCGAGTTTGTGCGTTTAAGTGTTAAGTAATGGTTTAAAAATTTGTCTGCGACTCTCCTATTTTTGCATAAATATAAATTTTTTAAAAAATAAATTTTGATCAAATATAATCAATTCCAATTAGCCAATGGCCTTCATGTAATTCATCATTTTGATGATAGCACACAGCTTTGTGTTTTAAATATGCTTTACAATGTGGGGTCTAAACACGAAAATCCAGATAAAACAGGATTTGCACATTTGTTCGAGCACTTGATGTTTGGCGGTTCTATTAACATTGAAGAATTTGACACCGTACTTCAAGACGCAAGTGGAGATAGTAATGCATTTACGAGCAATGATATAACAAATTATTATTTGACTTTACCCGCCAATAATATTGAAACAGGATTTTGGTTAGAAAGCGATAGAATGTTAAGCTTAGACTTTAGCCAGGAAAGTTTAGATATTCAAAGAAATGTGGTGATTGAAGAATTTAAGGAGCGTTATCTGAATCAACCATATGGTGATGTTTGGTTGAAAATATTGCCTTTGGCATATAAAGTTCATCCTTATCGTTGGCCCACAATAGGAAAAGAAATAAGTCATATAGAAAATGCAACGCTTGATGATGTAAAAACTTTTTTCAAAAACTTTTATTGTCCAAATAATGCCGTGTTGGTTTTGGCAGGAAATTTAGATTTAGAAACATGTAAAATATTAGTAAGCAAATGGTTTGCTCCTATACCTTCGCAAAATTTTGTTAAAACGGCTTATGGTAAAGAGCCAAAACAAACTGAAGCAAGAACAGATACTGTATATGCTGATGTTCCTTTAGATATGATTGTTAAAGCATATCACATGCCGTCCAGAACAGATGAAAATTATTTTGCAGCAGATATGCTCACAGATATTTTGGGTGCGGGAAAATCGTCAAGGTTTTATGTTGAATTGGTAAAAAATAAAAACTTATTCAGTGAATTAGACGCTTATATAAGCGGAGATGTGGAAGCTGGTTTACTGATGATAGAAGGAAAACTAAGCAAAGGAGTGAGCATGGAAAATGCCGAAAATGCCATTTTAAGCATACTAGAAGACTTTAAACACAATAGCGTTAGGGAAATTGAATTGACGAAAATTAAAAACAAATCTGAAACCAATATTCGTTTTAACGATATGACCGTTTTAAATAAAGCAATGAAATTAGCATACGCTTGGGTTTTAGGTGATGTTGAATTGGTTAATACGGAGGCTGATTCCTATTTAAAAGTTACCGAAACTGAAATAAAAAATATTGCTAATCAAATATTGGTTCCTACAAATTGTTCAACTCTTTATTATTTATCGAAACAGCATGACACTAAATAGAAAAGTTTCACCCGATGTGGTGGAAATAAAGAGCATAAATATTAAAGAAGCACAAGAAAATATATTATCAAATAGTATAAAACTATATACTATAAATGCTAGTAATGAGGAGGTTATAAAAATAGATTTGATTTTTGATGCAGGTTCAAATGTTCAGAAATTTAAAAGTGAAGCCAACTTTACTTCAAAAATGTTAAGCGAAGGAACTAGTAAATATTCTGCGGCAGAATTAGCTGAAAAACTAGATTTTTATGGTGCCTATTTTCAAACTAAAAACACAACAGAAGAAGCAATTATTACACTTTATTGTTTAAATAAACACCTATACAATTGTTTGCCATTTATAGTTGAAATTCTTACCGATTCTATTTTTCCTGTAAAGGACTTAGACATTTTGAAAAAAAATACCATTCAAAATCTAAAAGTTAACGAGGAAAGAAATTCATATTTGGTAAGAAGAATATTTAATCAAGCCATATTTGGTGAAAATACACTTTATGGTTCCTATTCAAATATTACAGATATTGAATCTATTTGTCAAGAACAGTTAACTGATTTTTATAAAACGCACTATCAAAAGGGTATTAAATATATTTTAGCATCTGGATATATTAATAAAGAAACGATAAAAATAATCAACACAAATTTTGGTTCAAATACATTTAGGGTATATGATAATATAGCATATGATTACGTTGCAAAATATGGGACGCCCGCTGATTTATATATTGAGAAGTCTAATTCAGTACAAAGTGCCATTAGAATTGGAAGGGGGTTATTTAATAGAAATCATCCTGATTTTCGAGAAATGCAATTACTTAATTTAATATTAGGGGGTTATTTTGGCTCGCGTTTAATGAAAAATATTCGTGAAGAAAAAGGTTTAACTTATGGTATTTATTCAGCAATAGAAGCTTATCCTTACGATGCCTGTTGGTATATAGACACAGAAATGAATAATGATTTATGTGAAACAGGAATTAAAGAAATATATATAGAATTGGCGCGATTAAGGGATGAACTAATTGAGGAAAAAGAGCTTAAAACAGCTAAAAACTATCTATTAGGATCGTTTTTGCGAAGTATTGACGGTCCGTTTAGCTTAGCAGATCGTTTTAAAATACTAAAAGATTTTGATTTAAAATACCAATATTTCCATGAATTTATTGAAATAATTAAAAATACAAGCGCGGAAAGATTAAAAGAATTGGCTAATTTATACTTTAAAGAAGAAGATTTAACGAGAGTTGTTGTAGGCGCAAAAAAATATTGATAAAAAAAATATACATATTATTACTGATTTCATTGTGGGTAAATACTGCTGAGGCACAATATTGTTCCAAAATAAGGAGAATATGTAGAGATAATTTAAATAATACTATATTTTGGAGTATAAATTTGTCTGTTCCATGTGGTACATTTAAAGAATACAAATTATTTGGAAGAGACAAGCCTTCAAGTCCTTATATGTTAATTGCCTCAATTACAGATGAAAACACAACAGATTGGAGCCATTTAAATGCAAATGTTCCAAGTAATAAAAATTGGGATTACTATATCGAAACGGTTTATAGCTGCTTAAGTATAGATCAATCGTGTTATTCAGACACACAAAACGTAGCAGATTTTAGCTTGCCAAAAAGCAAAATAGCATATGTAACTATTGATATTGATTCTGAATTTCCTGTTATTGTTTGGGAAAAAAACAATTATCCAAGTTTTTGGTATGTTGATTTATTTAACGACAATCCAATAAAAACCAGCATAACTGACACATTTTATATAGATAAAATATCGAGCGGAGACCCAAAAGCAAGCCCAGTAAAATATGTAATAGCTGCTGTAGATAGCTGCACAAAAAGGTGGGATTATTTACCTGAAGATTTTCATTATACTATCAATTTAAAAGGCGCAATAGATACTTGTAAAAATATTATAAATTTAAATTGGACAAAATATATTGGCTGGACTGATAGTATTAAATACTACTATATTTATAAAATGCTAAACAAATCAAATTATTATTTGATTGATAGCGTAAGTAATAGTACCACAAATTACTCAATAAAAACAACTATAAATGAAATAGTAGATTATTATGTATCGGCTGTAAACAGTAAATATGTAAATTATAGAAGTAGTTCAAATAATATTTCTTTTATAACAAGCAACAGAAATTCAAATCAAAACTTAAAAATAAATTATATAACATTAGATAATAATATAAATATAAATATTGGCTTCAATACATACTCTGATTTATCTGAAATAAATATATTAAAATCAACTGATGCAGTAAACTATTCACTATATAAAGTATTAAATAACACAACATCTCCAATAAACTTTATTGATTTAATAGAACAAGGAAACAGAAGGGTGTATTATTATTTGGTTTCTAAAAATAGTTGCGGGATTTATACTGATACTACTGCTGTATCTACCAATATTTTATTAGAAAATATACAGGACAAGGGAGAAAGTAAATTATGGTGGAATAACTATTTCACGTGGAACAACGGGGTTGAAAAGTATATAATATACAGAGAAACAAGGGTTAATGATATGACTACAAAGCCTTTTTCTCCAAAAGGCTTTACTGTAGATAGTAATTATATTGATAATGTAGAGGCTGAAGATTTGTCTAAAGAAAAACTTTGTTATAAATTAGTTGCAATTGAAAATATAACAGGATTTACAAGTTCATCAAATTCCGTCTGCATATTTGGTGGCTTGGTTGTATATTTTCCAAATGGAGTAATTTCACGATCTAATTCAACCAGCTTTAAACCGGTTGGTGTATTTATAGATTATTCAAAATCAAAAATGAATATTTATAACAGATGGGGTTTGTTAGTAAAAGAAATTAATGATTTAAATATTGGGTGGGACTTGACTGATTTAAATGATAATTTTGCAGAAAGCGAAACATATATATATGAGGCTAATATTATTGGTTTAGACGGTAAAGAAGTTAACAAAAAGGGTACAGTTACAATAATTAGATAATGATTTTTTACAATAATATAGATAATGGTTTTAGGATTAAAGATAAACTAAAATTAAAAAAGTGGATTATAAAAAGTATAGAAGAAGAAAAGAAGGGGGTGGATTTTATATCATTTAATTTTTGTTCTGATGTATATATTTTAGAATTAAACAAAAGGGCTTTAGGCCATAATTATTACACAGACATTATTACGTTTGAGCTTAATAATGAAAATGAAAACATAGAGGGTGATATTTATATTAGTATTGACAGGGTAAAAGACAACGCTAAACTTTTAAAAGAATCATTTTTAAATGAGCTTCATAGGGTTATTATTCATGGTGTTCTTCACTTGTGTGGGTATAAAGACAAAATGCCTATAGATTTGAAGATGATGAGAGAAAAAGAAAATTATTACTTAAATAAACGATAACGTTTCACGTGGAACAAAAAATGTTAGACAAATACGATATTATAGTTGTTGGTGCTGGTCATGCTGGATGTGAAGCTGCTGCTTCTGCAGCAAATATGGGAAGCAAAGTATTGCTTATAACCATGGATATGAACAAGATAGCTCAAATGAGCTGTAATCCAGCCATGGGAGGTGTAGCTAAAGGCCAAATAGTAAGAGAAATAGACGCTTTGGGTGGTGGCTCAGGAATAGTTTCTGATAAATCAACTATTCAGTTCAGATTACTAAATAGATCGAAAGGGCCAGCCATGTATAGTCCAAGAGCACAAATAGACAGAATGATGTTTTCACAATATTGGAGAGAAATGTTGGAAGAAAACAAAAATGTAGATTTTTGGCAAGACATGGTTTCGGGACTAATAATAGAAAAAGGCAGGTTGGCTGGGGTTAAGACAGGGATGGGTTTGAATATTTATTCAAAAGCAGTAGTTTTAACAAGTGGAACATTTTTAAATGGTATAATACATATTGGTCAAAAACAATTTGGTGGTGGTAGAATTGGAGAAAAATCAGCAACGGGTATAACCGAACAATTAATATCATTGGGTTTTGAAAGTGGAAGAATGAAAACAGGAACTCCGCCAAGGGTAGATGGAAGAACGCTGAATTATGATCTAATGGAAAGACAAGAAGGAGATGATATTCCTGGTAAATTTTCATTTACAAATACAATTGCTGTGGTTAATCAAAAACCTTGTTGGATAACATATACCAATGAAAAAGTTCACGAAATATTAAGAACCGGATTTAATGATTCTCCAATGTATGCTGGAAGAATTAAAGGATTAGGACCAAGATATTGTCCTTCAATAGAAGATAAAATTAATAGATTTGCTGAAAGAGATAGACATCAAATTTTTGTAGAGCCTGAAGGTTGGAATACCGTAGAAATATATGTAAATGGATTTTCAACTTCTTTACCTGATCATATACAATTAAAAGCAATGAAAATGATTCCAGGTTTTGAAAAGGCTAAAATGTTTAGACCCGGATACGCTATAGAATATGATTATTTTCCTCCTACACAATTGAAGTTAACTTTAGAGACTCATTTAATAGAAAACTTATATTTTGCTGGACAAATAAATGGAACAACAGGATATGAAGAAGCAGCTTGCCAAGGTTTAATGGCAGGAATAAATGCACATAATAAAATTAATGAAAAAGAAGATTTTATATTAAAAAGATCTGAAGCATATATTGGTGTATTAATTGATGATTTGGTAAATAAAGGTACCGATGAGCCTTATAGAATGTTTACGTCTAGGGCTGAATATAGAATACTTTTAAGACAAGATAATGCTGATATTAGATTAACAAAATTGGGAAATAATATTGGTTTGGCTAGTTATCAAAGATTAGAAAATGTAAATGAAAAGATAAAAAACACCAATGAAATAATTCAATTTTTTAAGAAAACTTCGGTAACACCATATGAAATAAATCCATTGCTTAAAGAATATAATACAACTGATATTCCTCAGAATTATAAATTAATGCAAATTGTAACTAGACCTCAATTAGACATCAATATTTTAAATGATCATATTCCTTTAGTAAAAAACTTTCTAAAGGATTATTCAGAAGATAATTTATTACAAGCTGAAATATTGATGAAATATGAAGGTTATATAGAAAAAGAACAATTAATGGTGGATAAAATGAATAGGCTAGAAAACGTAATAATTTATGAAGATTTTGATTATTCAACCATTCATAATATTAGTAGTGAAGCTAGAGAAAAATTTACAAAACAAAAACCAAGAACACTTGGACAAGCAGCAAGAATAAGTGGAATTTCACCTTCTGATATTTCAGTTTTATTGGTACATTTGGGGCGTTAAATAATATATGGAAAAATTAAATAGTTGTCTAGTTTGTGGACATACAGAATTTATTAATGAATTAACTTGTACTGATTTTGTGGCTACAGGCGAAAATTTTAACTTACAACGTTGTAAAAAATGTACTTTTTTATTTACCAATCCAAGACCAGATACAAATGAAATTGGTAAGTATTATCAAAGTGATAAGTATGTTTCACATGCAGGGAAAAAAGAGGGTTTTGGTATCATGTATAAAATATATGATATTGTTAGAAATTACAGTATCAATCAAAAATTAAATTTAATAAAACAATATAATTCCTCTGGAAATTTAATGGATTTAGGCTGTGGTCTTGGTTATTTTTTAGATGGGGCTATAAAAGATAAAACATTTGATTGTATAGGTGTGGATGTAAGTGATGATACTATTAAATATGTAAATGATACATTTGGATATGATGTAAAAAACGAATCTGAACTAAATCAATTACCACAAAATAATTATGATGTAATCACTCAATGGCATGTATTAGAACACGTACATTTTTTAAATGAAAGAATGAAACAATTAAATAATTTACTTAAAAAAGATGGTACTTTATTTATTGCTGTTCCAAATTCAAATAGTTGGGATGCTAAAAAATATAAAGAATATTGGGATGGATATGATGTACCAAGACACTTATATCATTTCAATAGAACTAGCATAAAAATATTGATGGAAAAACACGGATTTGAAATTATAGAAACCAAGCCTTTGTTATTTGATGCGCCATATATTTCGATGAGAAGTGAACTACATCAAAAAAATAGTTTTACTTTGCTTAGAGGTGCTATAAATGGTCTAATTTCAAATATTAGCGCAATTATAACTAAAGAATATTCAACTTTATTATTTATAGTTAAAAAAAATAAATAATTGAAATTTATTATTTCAATATTACTATGAATAAGCAAATATTTTATATAATTACTTTATTATTAATTAGTTGTGCAAAAGTTGTAACGCCAACTGGTGGACCAAAAGATATTGAGGGACCAAAAATTATATCAATATTCCCAGAGAATAAAAAAACTAACTTTTTAACTAAAAATCAAGATATTAGAATAAAATTTGATGAATTTATTCAACTAAAGGAAATTACAAAACAAATAGTAATGAGTCCTCCACAAAAGGAAAGTCCAGAATATTTAATCAATGGAAAAGAATTAATTATAAAATTTAAAGAGGAACTTCAAAAAAACACTACCTACACTTTAAATTTTGGAAATGCTATAGCTGATAACCATGAAGGAATAACAGCTAAAAATATACAATATACTTTTTCAACTGGCACATACATAGATACTAATTTTATTAGTGGTAAAATTAGAAATGCTTTTACAAATTTACCAGTAGAGGGATTAATAGTTTCATTGTATAAAAAATCAACATTTACTGATACAACAATCTATCAATTTAATCCAACCTATTTTACTAAAACAAAAGAAGATGGTTCATTTTTGATTGAAAATATGCCAATAGAAAATTATATTCTTTGTGCATATAAAAAAGAGGGAATAGATTTAAAATATGCTAAAAATGATAGTATTGCTATTTATAATTCGGTAATAAATACTGGAATTATTAACTCTAAAATTCCTCTGTATTTAATTAAACCAAATGAACATAAACCTAATAAAATATTTGATACAATTAGTACACAATTAGGTGTTTATAAATTTGCAGTTTATAAACCTACAAATTTTAAAATAATAAATCCAAACAACGAAAAAGTATATTTTAAAACCTTAAAGAATACCAATGGAATAGATACAATTAAAGTATTTGTAAATAATAAAACTGATTCATGTAAATTTAAAATAACAACAAACGATTCAAGCTTTTATAAAATAATTATTAGTAAAAAGAAGAGTAAAAAACCTGAATTTATATTGGTTTCAAAAACAGAATTAAATCCTCTAGATACTATTTTTATTGAATCATCAGTTCCAATAAATTACATAAATAAAGACAGTATAATTATAAAAGAAGATACAAATATTTTAAACCCAACTTATTTTGAAATAGATACTAATAAAATGATAATTGCTATTTGTAATAATTGGAAAGAATCTACCAAATATAGTATTGAATTTAAAGATTCTTCATTAAAGGATATATTTGGAACTTTTAATAAAAAAACTTCCTATAGTTATGATATAAAAGCATTTAAAGAATATGGAACTTTACTTTTAAATGTAGATTTAGAAAATGCAAAAAATAACTATATCATTCAATTATTAGATAATAATTCAAATACAGTTGTTAGATCATTTAACGTAAATAAAAGTACTATTTTAAAAATGGAATATTTAAGTCCAATTTTAGGTAAAATAAAAATTATAGAAGATTTGAATAACAATGGTTTATGGGATAATGGAGATATAGAATCTATGTTATATCCTGAACGTACATTTATATCAAATCAACTGATAAATGTTAGAGCATATTGGGATATAGAGCAATCTATTAACATTAACGATATAATTAGTCAACAATAATATAATAATAAAGCTATAAAATGTGGATTAATGTTTATATCAATTTTTGTAAAAAAAGACATCTTGATAAGTACTAATTTATACTAAATAATTTAACAGATAACTAACATTTTAACTGCGACATTTTATAAACACAAATATGTGAATGTCGCAATTAACACACTGTTTATAAATATATAAACTACTGATTATAAATAAAAAAGTAAAAAAGTAAATTGTTAAGAATATTGTATAAGGTAAATTCCTAAACAAAAATTAAAAGTTATTCTATCAATTAACACCTATTATTATTATTACAAATTATATCTAAAGATAAACAATAATACATTAACGCTGTGGGTAAGCTCAGGGTTAGTATTTATAAATTGTATTCTTATGTTTGTACTGGAATAGAAAGAAAAAATATTTAAAACCCAAAATGAAACAAAAACTAGAAGAACTTCAACAAAAACTTCACGAGTATAAAATAAATTCAAGTGAAGATTTGGAAAATTTTCGTTTAAAATATCTTTCTCGTAAAGGATTAATGAATGATTTGTTTGAAGAATTCAAACAAGTACCTAATGAAATGAAACGTGATATAGGTAAATTAATGAATGTTGTAAAAACCAGTGTTCAGGAAAAATTTGACGAAGCAACTGAAAAATTTAAATCTGATAAAATAGAAAATACAAATTATAATATTGATTATACTTTACCAGCTGAAACCACTGAATTAGGATCTCGTCACCCCTTAAATATTATAGAAAATCAAATTGTCGCCATTTTTACAAAGTTAGGATTTACAATAGCTGAAGGACCAGAAATAGAAAATGATTGGCATAATTTTTCAGCATTAAATTTTCCACCAAATCACCCTGCGCGAGATATGCAGGATACTTTTTTTATAGATGAAGAAATTGCATTACGCACACATACTTCAAGTGTACAAGTAAGATTAATGCAGCAAAAAAATCCGCCCTTACGGGCTATTATGCCTGGAAGAGTTTATAGAAACGAAGCCATTTCGGCAAGAGCAAATTGTTTTTTTCATCAAATAGAAGGAATTTATATTGACGAAAAAGTAAGTTTTGCAGACTTAAAACAAACATTATATGCATTTGTAAAAGACATGTTTGGTGATGATGTAGAAGTAAGATTCCGACCAAGTTATTTTCCGTTTACAGAACCAAGTGCTGAAATGGATATAAGCTGTCAAATTTGTAAAGGAAAAGGCTGTAATATTTGTAAATACAGCGGTTGGGTAGAAATATTGGGTTGTGGAATGATAGATCCAAACGTATTAGAAAATTGCGGAATTAACCCAGAAAAATATACCGGCTTTGCTTTTGGAATGGGAATAGAACGAATTACTATGCTTAAATACGATGTGAAGGATTTAAGAACGTTTTTCATAAATGATTCAAGATTTTTGAAACAATTCAGTAATTTGTAAGTCACTATCAAAATACTTTAATTCAATAAAATGCATTTTATCCCATAACTATCCCACAGGCTCTTTGGCTGGGGTCGCTGAGCTTATTGAAACGAATATCAATGAAATAACCACATAAAATAAATTAAAATAATCAACTAAAAAATGACAACAAAAATAAATATAACCACTAAAAGCAATAATCAATTAAGCACTTTAATTGTAACCAATAAAAAAGCAAAATGGAGTATACTTGGTTTTTCTAAACCTGAAATAGCTTACATAGAAAAAAAGATAAAAGCTACCGATACTTTTATTACCATCAATCAATTTGAACGATTGGTTTTTGTGCAATTGATAGAAGAATTTGAAAAGAAAAACGACTACTCAAAATTAGAAGCTTATAGAACACTAGGCAATAAAATTTGCGCTGCAATCAATGCACATAAGTACGATTCTATTCAAATTGCTGAATCATTAATTAATGAAGAACAATTATTAGCTATAGCTGAAGGAATAGCATTGAGCAATTACCAATTTATAAAATATTTAAATGATAAAAAAGGACAATTTACTTTAAAAACCATTTATTTAGTAGGAGTAAACCTAAATAAAGTAGGAGTGGAGCAAACCAATATTTTAGTAGAAGCAGTTTGCGAAGCACGTAATTTAGTAAACGAACCACAAAACGTAATTGATGCAGTTTCATTAAGTAATGAATTTAAAAAACTAGGTAAAAAAGCCAATTTTAAAGTGGAAGTTTTAAATAAACTTCAAATAGAAAGTTTAAAAATGGGTGGTTTATTAGCGGTAAATTTAGGCAGTCAAATTCCTCCAACATTTACCATTATGGAATACAAACCAGTAAAACCTAAAAACAAGAAACCATTGGTTTTAGTAGGTAAAGGAATTGTATATGACACTGGTGGATTGAGTTTAAAACCCACACCAAACAGTATGGATAGCATGAAGTGTGACATGGCGGGTTCTGCAGCAGTAGCTTGTGCCATGTTTGCCATCGCTAAAGCAAAATTAAATTACCATGTAATAGCATTGGTTCCGGCAACAGATAATAGACCTGGTGAAAATGCTTATACTCCTGGAGATGTAATTACTATGTATGACGGACAAACGGTAGAAGTTTTAAATACCGATGCGGAAGGCAGAATGGTTTTGGCTGATGCATTGACCTATGCAAAAAAATATAAACCAGAACTAGTGTTAGATTTTGCTACACTTACGGGTGCAGCAGCAGCAGCAATTGGTCAATATGGTATAGTTTGTATGGGAACAGCAAACGAAACGCAAAAAACAGCCTTAAAAAACAGCGGAAACAATACACACGAACGATTAGTAGAGTTTCCGTTTTGGGACGATTACAGCAAGTTAATCAAATCGGATATTGCAGATATGAAAAATATTGGAGGCCCGGTTGGCGGAGCAATTACAGCCGGTAAATTTTTAGAAAAATTCATTGATTATCCTTGGATGCATTTTGACATTGCTGGTCCGGCATTTATAAACTCAAACGATAGCTATAGAGGAAAAATGGGAACCGGAGTTGGGGTGAGGTTATTATTTGATTTTGTGAAGAATCAAGCAAAGTAAAGGTGTTAATTTAAAAGAGCTTATTTAAACGATAAGCTCTTTTTTGTTTAAATAAAAATATTAAATGAAAAACGTAAAATATCTAATTGGTATAGCAATAATTAGTCTCTTTGTGTTATTTACAAATTCTACTTTTGATAAAGTAAAAGAGTCTAAAACACCACAAAATAAATTATTATACAAAGAATTAAGTTTTGGTGCAAACCAACTAATTAACGAAGCCTTTAAAGGATTAGCGTACGGGAAAACAATAGACTATCATACCCACATTGTAGGTACAGGAGCAGGAAATAGTGGAAACTTTGTAAACAATGAAATGCAATCTGCGAAGTATCCAATAAAGCATTTAAAGTTTAATGTTTATAAAAATGCTGCTGGAATAAAAAACACTAAAAATGCAGACGCAGAATTTTTGAAAACCCTGGTAAATAGAATAAAAAGTATTCCCAATCATGGTAAATATTGTTTGTTAGCCTTTGATAAAAATTACAATGAAAATGGCACGGAAAATTTAAAGAAAACTGAATTTTATGTTCCCAATGAGTATGTTTTTAAAATTGCAGCGCAATATCCCGATTTATTTATCCCGGTTATATCAATTCACCCTTACCGTAAAGATGCTATATTAGAACTTGAAAAATGGCACAAAAAAGGCGGAAGAATGATTAAGTGGCTTCCAAATGCTATGAGCATAAATCCGTCAAGCGAAAAGTGCAAGTTGTTTTATTTAAAAATGAAAGAAAAAGGCATTGTATTACTTACCCATGCAGGTGAAGAAAAAGCGGTAGAAGCAGAAGATGATCAAAAACTCGGGAATCCATTGTTACTAAAACCACCATTGGATATGGGTGTAAAAGTAATTATAGCACATTGCGCTAGCTTGGGGCAAGCAACTGTTTTAGATTCAAAAGGAAATAAAATTAAGCGGAATAACTTTGATTTGTTTTTGGAATTAATGAGCCAGAAAAAGTATGAAGGTTTATTGTTTGCCGATATTTCGGCAATGACACAATATAATAGAATGGGCGTTCCGCTTTTAACCATGTTAAACAACACTGCCATGCACAAAAGATTAGTGAATGGAAGCGATTATCCTTTGCCAGCAATTAATATAATAATTAGAACAAGTTTGCTTGAAAAAGCGGGATATATTAACAAAATCGAAAGAAAATATTTGAATGAAATTTATCAATTCAATCCATTATTATTTGATTTTGTGGTAAAGCGAACGATTAAATCTCCTATTCTAAATAGAAAGTTTTCCAACTCAGTGTTTATGAGAAATGAAATGCTTGGATTTTAAAAAACAAATATATTAATAGACAGACTTTTTGGTCATTACAACCATTTAATTTTAGGAATTAATTTATAGAACCTGTAACCAGCGTTTATTCCAATACTGGTTGATTGGAAAGCTACAAAGTTAGGATAGCCAAAAGCATTTAAATTACCATCGTAAGTAATAAAAATGTTCCAAAAATATTTATACCCGTTTTTACCAATTGACAATTTAGCATGTGTATCAAATTCAAAGCTAGTTCCGGACTCAAAATCTTTGATATTATTAATTTTATAACCCGCAATTCCTAAGCCCAAAAATGCCGAAGGAGAAATAAACCATTTACCACCTTTAAAGCAAAAGTTATGCGCATATCCAGGTCTAAAATTTAAACGCAAAAGGCGCAAATAATTCATTCCTGCTAGTTCGCCATAGTTTTTAACGCTATCTATATTATTAGGAATTAAAGAGGAGTCGGCCCTGATAGATTTATACCCAACATTACATAAAACCAAGAAAGATCCAGAAGACTTTTTTTGAAATTCGGCCATAGAAAGTGCGCTGCGATAAGAGAATTTTTTATAGTTAAAATTATAGAAAAAATTTAAACCATGGTCTTCAATTTTAGCATCGGGCCTAATTGACACATTGGTGTCATTTCCATGTGTTCGGTATGCGCCATTAAACGACCTAGAATATATTTCTCCACCGCCCCACATTTGATAATAACTGAATGAAAAGTCGTAATAATTAGTTTTACCATAACGTCCTTCATTGCCATTTGTTCTTGGCACTTGAACGCCAAAAGCTACTGTAAAATATTTTAAACCTAAGCTTACACCCGTTTGTAAACTTATGTTTGGAGTTAATTTTATAACTTCTTTCGATTCTGAAAATCGTGGAGGATTGATATAAAAACCAAAATCATTTAACCAAGTATTTGTTTGAATATTGTATGGTCTTTCAAATTGTATGATGTAGTTGGTATCTTTTTGTGCAAACGCATTTGAAAAAAATAAAAACAAAACAAAAACAGTTACAAAAATTTTTTTTGTAACTGTTTTTATTGAAAATACTGTTTTCAAATTGGTGTTCATTTGATTGAATTTATTATTTAGTTCGTCATTGCGATCAGGCATAAGCGTGATTGGCAATCCCATAAAAAGGAGAGATTGCTTCACTACGTTCGCAATGACGTTTATATGCTAAGGCAATAAACGTCCGTACATTCTAGGAAAAGGAATACTTTCGCGAACGTGAGGTAACTTACAAATCCATGTTACCAAACGCTCTAAACCTAAACCAAAGCCTGCATGCGGTACACTTCCATATCTACGCAAATCCAAATACCATTCAAAAGCTTCCATTGGCAATTGATGCTCTTTAATTTTTTCAATTAATAAATCAGTATCTGTTTCCCGTTCGCCACCACCTACAATTTCGCCATAACCTTCAGGTGCTAATACATCAACGCCACGGGCAAATTTTGAGTTATCAGGGTCGCGTTTTAAGTAAAACGCTTTTACTTCGTGTGGCCAATTATAAACCATAACAGGCACATCAAATAAGCGGGTTAACACTGTTTCATCGCTACCACCAAAATCGTTACCATATTCAAAATTACGAGCAGAGTTTAACCAACCCGGAATATTACGAGTTACCTCTTCCAAATCTTTCAACTCTTGTTTTAATTTATCAATTTTAGCTTGGTTAAAACCTATTTCTCCTTTTTTCATTCCAGGAGTTTTTATTTTTTCTTCGCGTTCAACAATTTCTTTATTTATTTCTTCCATTTTGGCTTCCACTTGTTTCAATTCGTCTTCCAACGATTTGATAGAGTTTTGTCCATTTACATCTTGCTCGCCTTTAATAATTCTTACGGCTTCATCGTAACTTAAACGAGGAAAAGGTTTAATTATTTGTTCCAATACAGTTGTGTCGCGTCCAACCATTGCTAGTTCTGCTTTGCAATTTGTCAATACATTGGAAACAACTTCACGCAGGAAGCTTTCTATTAAATCCATGTTTTGGAAAATATCAAAGAAAACCATTTCGGGTTCAATCATCCAAAACTCTGATAAATGCCTGCGCGTTTTCGATTTTTCGGCCCTAAAAGTGGGTCCAAAAGTATAAATTTTCCCCATTGCAAAAGCCATTGCTTCGCCATATAACTGGCCGCTTTGACTTAAGTATGCAGTATCACCATAAAAATCGGTTTCAAATAAATTACTGGTTCCTTCACAAGCATTTCCGGTAAATAAAGGCGCATCCATTTGAATAAAACCTTCTTTTTGGAAAAACTGATGAATAGAAAAAATAATTTGATTTCTAATTTTCATGATCGCCCACTGGCGTTGGCTCCGTAACCACAAATGGCGATTATCCATTAAAAAATCCACACCATGTTCTTTTTTAGAAACAGGGTATTCATCGGCTACAGCTATAATTTGTACATCGGTGGCTTGAACCTCAAAACCACCCATTTGTTTTTCATCTTTGGTAACTGTTCCAGTAATAATAATGGAAGTTTCAGTGGTAATTTTTTTACATTCGTTAAATACTTCTTCGCTTACACTTTCGGCACTTACCACACACTGACACCAACCTGTTCCATCACGTAAAATGATAAAATAAATTCCTTTGCTATCTCTTCTGTTACTTGCCCAACCTTGTAATGTAACTTGTTGACCTTCGTAATCTTTTAAATTTTTAATTAAATATGCTTGCATGAATAAAATAAATCCTTTTTTATAAAATGTAGCTACAAAAGTAATTTATTTTAAGCGATTAGCCATACTGAAATTTAAGACATTGCTCTTGAATTTCTTTTTTAAATAATAGTATTGTTTAAATTATACATAGCAAATTGAAAATAAAACGTTTTATTGTATCATGATTTATCAATTGTTAAAGCTGCTTTTAAAAGGAACTATTCGCATTTTTTTTCGTTCTATTACAATTAGTAATTTGCATTTTATTCCTAAAAAAGGCCCTTTAATATTATTGGCAAATCATCCAAGTACGTTCATGGATCCTATAGTTTTGGCAAGCGTTATTAGTCGAAAAGTATATTTTTTGGGTAAAGGTGAATTGTTTAAAGGTGCTTTTGCAAAATGGTTTTTAACCCACATGAAGATTATTCCTGTTTACAGAAAACAAGATGACCCGAGTGAATTAAACAAGAATGCTGATACTTTTAGAAAATGTTACGAGCATTTAGAAAATGGCGGTGTAATTTTAATTTTTCCGGAAGGAGTTAGCGTTACCGAGCGTAAACTAAAACCTATTAAAGGTGGTGCATCGCATATTGCATTAGGTGCGGAAGGAAGAAATGATTTTAAATTAGGTGTAAAAATTATCAATATTGGTTTGAATTATGCCGACCAACATCAATTTAACAAAGACTTATACATTAATATTCACGAGCCAATAGCAATAGCAGATTATGCCGAAAAATTTAAGGCCGATAAAACAAAAACCATTAAGGAATTAACCGAAACCATTGCCCAACATTTAGATGAAGTTGTTATCTCCATTCAAGATGCTAAAACCGATGAGTTAGTAAAGGATATTGAGACGCTTTACATGCAACAGCTAAAGGAAAAAAGAGGTGTTTCGCATAACGATTTGGAAGCCGAATTTGCTATTACTAAAAACATAGTAAAAGCGGTAAATTATTATTTAAATAACGAACCAAAATTTGTAGAAACAATGCAGTTAAGGATAAAAATTTACTTAAATAATTTAAACAAATTACAATTAAACGATTCCACTATTTTAAATAATAAAAAGAATTATCTGCTTCATCATATCAAAGGTTTGTTGTTATTAATTCTGGGTTTTCCCTTGTATTTATTTGGGTTAATTAATAATTTTTTGCCTTTTGAAATACCAGGTTTTGTGGCAGTAAAAATAGTTAAAAGCAAAGATTACAAAGGTGCCATTGGAATGGTGTTAGGCATGTTTACATTTATCATATTTTATAGTTTGCAAATTTCATTTTTCAAACATTTTTCACAGAATAATTTACTTACACTTATTTATGCTTTAAGTCTTCCTGTTACGGGGTTTTTTGCCTATTTTTATTGGCATCAATTCACTGACTATCGTTCAGATTTATTCTTTAATAATTTATTTAAAAATAAACGTACGATGATTGATGATTTAATAGCAGAACGAGAAAATATTATTTACGAATTTGAGCAAGCAAAAGAAGATTTTTTAGCTAAAAATAAATAGTGAATGAGTCTTTATAAAAAGAGTTTATTAGTACAAAATTTCTTGGTAATTTTTATTTCCATTTGTTCAATTCAAAAGTAATGGAAGCATAAGCCATTCGTCCAACAGAAGGGCCTCCATAAACTTGATAAATCAAACTATTTAATGCGTTGCTTGCACCAATTTTAAATACTGCATTTAGTTTTGAAATGCTGGTATTCCATTGTACATCTAACATGCCATAGGAGTTAACTACACCCGTAAACTGAGGAGAACCTTCAAATAAAAATCCTTCTTGCCATTTGTAGTTAACGCCATAACCCCACTTTTCTTTTTTGCTAAAACACTCAATATCTCGGCCATTTATGCCCAGGTTAAACTTGTGTTCTGGTGTGTTAAATGCTGGAATAATTGGGTCTGTACTATTTCCACGGTCTATTTTATTCCAACTATAATTTCCCGAAAAACCTAAGTAGTTTTTATAATAATAATTCAAACCAATGGTAAAACCTTGCGTGGTTACTTCATCTCTTGAGTTAGTAGTAATTCTATAAGCACTTACCGAAGATGGGTTAGGGTTTAGCGAATCCCAAACTACAGCTGCACCTATTTTAAAACCTAAAAAATCGGTATACCAACTGTAATAATAACTTGCATCTACAAATAGTTTTTCGGTAATATTTCCTCTATAACCAAATTCTATCGATTTACATCTTTCGGGTCTAATGGCATCTATATCAAAAGCGGCAGCTTTAAGCCTGTCAACTCCAGAGGAATTGTATCTTCCTGTGTTAAAAATATCTATCAAAGTATCAATGGCAATTAGGTTTTTAAATCCATTTAAATTACCCAATAAAGTAGCTCTACCCACATTTAAATTAAAGTATTGATCGGTAAGTGTTGGGTTGCGAATAGCTGATGAAAGTGAAAAGCGAAACACATTTTTGTTTTTGGTGTAAACCATTGTTGCCGCAGGCGACCATAGCCAATTAAAATTTTGATTTTTATCTACTCGATTAGTCACACTCATTTTTAATTTATTGTCTAAAAACTTACGTTCAAAACCAATATACATACCTACTTCCTGATTGGTAATTTGCTTATAACTTTGGTTGGCATTACTTAAAACCGAATCAGCTCCATCGCTTTTTTGTTTTAAAATATTTCCCAACGAATCTTTTGCATACAAAATATCTTTCCCATCTTTAAAAATAGTTCCTTGTGAAAACGGCACATAAATTCTATAATTTCCCCCAACTACCACATCTAAATTTAGTTTGCTATTGTAAATTTCGTCAGTATTAAACTTAAATTCTGCGGCAGCATGGTACAATGCAGATTGGTCAAAGAAACGCGACCCTCCTTGCTGATTGGTTAATGAAGTTATAGATTTAAAAACAGAATCAAAACGAGCAGTGCCAGGAACGAATCTATCTAATGCAGAAATACTACCAACACCCCCTGCATTTGCTATATCACGAGCAATATTGTGGTATTTGTTCAGTGAATCGGATAAGGTGGTTCTCCAATAATTTTCTATAAAATTTAATCGCCTATTATTTGCACCAGGAATGGTATCAAGTCGAACCCCCGCACCATAATTATCTTGAATCCATTTTTCAATTATTGGTGATAAAGTAGAAGTCAGCGCATAATTATAATCTTTGCCCCAAGCTAAATCGCTTTTAGCTGCTTTTTGCATGAGCAATGCAGTATTATAAGCATCATAACTGTTTCCAGCATCTTCATTGGTGGCATAAACCCTTACAAAAAAACGATTGTCTTTTTTAAGTTCTAACTTATTTTGAAAAAATAAAATATCACGCAAACTAAACCTGTTTTCACCCTGGTAAACAGTGGTTCCAGTTCCAAAATTTGAAGTGTAAATTAACTCAGTATTTTTGGTAACTTTATAATGTGCAGCAGCACCAATTTTCAAGTTTTTAGAGTTATAATCTACTAAATCGCGTTCATTATAACCATTTCTTAAATAATAACCTTTTCCTACTGCAGAACCCAAATCAAGAGGTGTATAAAAAATACGGCTTGTATATTCATCGCCATAACGGTTTACGGCATCATAACCACCAGGGTTATTAATGCCAACCGGTGATTGCGAAGTGGCGTTATCATTGGTAGCATTCCAATCATTGGCACGCATGTAAAATAAGTTTATTTTATAGGCAAATTTGTCTTCCCCGGTTTTATTCTTTATAACTTTAGCCCAACGAATGGCTGTTTCGGTTAAACTTCGTTCGCCAACTTTTACTTGCGCACTTAAACCCGGATGCAAAAAAGGGTTTTTGGTCTGCATATTTATAACACCATTAAAAGCATTTGGTCCGTAATAAGCCGAACTTGCGCCCACTATTAAATCTACTTTTTGAATATCAAGTTCTGAAGCCCCTAAAAAGTTTCCTAAACTAAAATTTAAACCGGGCGATTGGTTATCAACACCATCAATTAATTGAAGAGAACGAACAGGAGAAGTAGAATTAAAACCACGGGTATTTATAATTTTAAAACCAATACTTGCAGATGTAATGTCAACTCCTTTTAAATGCGCCAAACCTTCGTAAAAATTAGCTGCAGGGGTTTGCTTAATAGCAATGGCATCCATGGTTTCAACGGTCAAAGGATTTTGCTTCATTTTTTCAGTAATGCGGCTATCTCTTACCGATACTTCCTTTAAAGCTTTTTC
Organism: Bacteroidota bacterium; assembly: GCA_947456185.1. Lineage (GTDB taxonomy): Bacteria > Bacteroidota > Bacteroidia > UKL13-3 > UKL13-3 > JAAFJM01. Next base: position 34,937 of record CANGPW010000018.1, read on the forward strand.
CGATTTTGAAAGCTTAATTAATAATTTAGTTTTCGCATCGTTAATATTTATTTCTTTGGTTTCAAAACCCAAATATTTTATGACCAATATAAAAGGTAAATTGTTAGCTGTTTTTAACACAAACTGTCCATCATAATCAGTTTGAACCCCTTTGTTGGAGCCTTTTACCAAAACCGAAACGCCAATTAATTTTTCATTTGTTTTGGCATCAGTTACACTTCCTTGTATGGTAGTTTGGGCCATTGCATTAAAAATGCAAATGAATAATATAGAAATACAAAAGATAAGTTTTTTCAATTTATGATTTTTATTAAAGTTCGAAAATATCTAAATAAATTTAAATACAAAGTAATTAGGTCAGATTAGTAAGAATTCTATATTTAAAAAATAACACTTTACATAAATGGTTTTGGTTTGTTAGCTTAAAAAAGCACTTTTGCTCAAATAACAAAATATAAATATGCGTAAAATTTCCTTGATAACCATTGCTTTTATTGTTGTGGGTTCTTGTGCTACTAAAAAAAAGCCTATTACCGTGGCGCCCCCGGCACCAAAAGTTACTTCTATTGCCGATAAAATAAAATCGTGTAAAAAAACAGATGGATTATTTCCACTTTTCCAAGATACAGTTAATGGAAATTTGTTTATGGTGCTTAAAATAGAGCAATTAAATAAAGAATATATTTATTTTTCTTATACTGTAGATGGTGTTGTAGCAGCTGGACATTTTAGAGGCAGTTTCCGTGACAACAAATTATTTACCATTCGAAGGTATTTTGACAAAATAGAATTTGTAATTAAAAACACAGGTTATTATTTTGATAAAAACAATCCAATCAGTAAATCGGCTAACGCAAATATTAGTGATGCAATTTTGGTAAATCAGAAAATAGTTGCAGAAGATGTAAAAAAAGGTGAAATATTATTAGATGCAAGCTCCATTTTTTTAAGCGAAAGCATGTGCCAAGTAAAGCCTTCACCATTTTTTGGATTACCTGCCGGTTTTCAAATATTTAGTTTGGGCGGATTAAGCAAAGAAAAAACTAAATTTTCGAGCATAAAAAACTATGAAAAAAACACAGATTTAATTGTAGAATATGTGTACGATAATCCAATGCCAACAGCTGGTGGAGGCAAGGAAGTAGCCGATGAGCGTGCGGTAAGTATTTTTTTACAACATACTTTAATTGAAGCGCCCAAAAACAATTTTAAACCTAGAGCGGATGACCCTAGATTGGGATTTTTTAGTGAAGAAGTTGAAGACATGACCACTACAAATGCTGTTGCTTTTAAAGACATGATTCATCGTTGGAATATAGAGAAAAAAGACACAAATGCGGCTGTTTCTGAACCAATAGAACCCATTACTTGGTGGATTGAAAACACCACACCTTCAGAATTTAAAGCAACTATTAAAGAAGCTGGTGAAAAATGGAATTTGGCTTTTGAAGCTGCTGGTTTTAAAAATGCTGTGCTTATAAAAGAACAGCCCGATACTGCCACTTGGGATGCTGGCGATATTCGTTATAATGTGTTGCGTTGGACATCATCGCCTCAGCCTCCTTTTGGTGGATACGGGCCTAGTTTTGTGGACCCAAGAACGGGTCAAATTTTAGGTGCTGACATCATGTTTGAATACATTTTTGTTACTAATAAATTACGCCAAGAAGAGTTATTTGATGCCAATGCAATGAATATTCAAAAGCCATTTAGCAAAAATATGAATACTTTTTGCGATGCAAATAATCAATTACATCAAACTTCGTTGTTTGGTTTAAATGCCATGCAATTGCATGGCATTAGTGATGTAGAAAAACGCGAATACATAAAGCAATCATTGTATTACTTGGTTATGCATGAAATGGGCCATACCATGGGTTTAAACCACAATATGAAGGCTAGTCAAATGCTTAAACCAAACCAAATAAACAACAAAGAAATTACTCGAAAAATTGGGTTAATAGCATCGGTGATGGATTATCCAGCTGTAAATGTAGCCTTAGATAAAAGCAAACAAGGCGATTATTTTACTACTCGTCCTGGTCCTTATGATGCTTGGGCAATAGAGTTTGCATACTCACAAGGTTTGAACAATGAGGTAAGTGAAAAAGCTCGTTTAGAAAAAATATTATCACGTTCTAGTGATACGCTTTTAATTTTCGGAAATGATGCCGATGACATGCGTGGAGTTGGAAGCGGAATAGATCCAAGAATAAATGTAAACGACATGAGCGGTGATGCCATTTCTTTTGGTGTTGACAGAATAAAATTAGCCAATCAATTATTTACCAAAGTAAAAGAAAAATACACCAAAAATGGACAAAGTTACCAAGAGTTATTCCAGGCTTATAGAATTGCTCAATCGGAATATTTTAACCAAGTAAACGTAATTGCTCGTTATGTTGGTGGTGTATTTGTAGATAGAAGTTTTATTGGTCAAGCGGGAGCTACTAAACCATTAATCCCAGTTGATTATAAAGAGCAAAAGCGTGCCATGGATGTTTTAACTAAATATGCATTTGCACCAAATGCATTTAACGTTCAAGCCGATTTGTATAATTACTTACAAACCCAACGCAGGGGGTTTAATTTTTTTGGAAGCAATGAAGATCCAAAAATTCACACAAGAATTTTAGGTTATCAAACTACTATTATGGCGCATTTGTTAAATGCAACCATGCTAAGAAGATTAACCGATACCAAACTTTATGGCAATAAATATAGCGTTTTGGAAATGATGAATGACTTAACAAAAGCTTGTTTTGAAGCAGACGCAAGTAATCCAAATACTTTCCGTCAAAACTTACAAAATGCTTATGTTGAAAATATCATCGCTTTATTTAAATCGGGTAGATACGATGCCATTTCTCAGGCAGCTGCACTGTCACAGTTAAAACAAGTTGGTAATATTTGTAAAGTTGGCGCAACCGAAGAAGCCAAAGCACATTATGCTAATTTAAAACTAAAAATTGATCAGGCAATTACTGACAAATAGCAAATTAATTTTAATAATTTATTTTAAAAAAAGCCTGTTAGTTTTTATACTAACAGGCTTTATGTTTTAACTAAATCTTCTTTGTATTAGGTTTTCTAAATCTATAACCAAATTGTTTTCTATGTTCCAATTATGTGTTATTTTAAGTTCAGTCCAAATAAGCATTGCTTCATTTAAATTGTTTGAGCTATTTATTTTGTCAATAGATTTGGCATAATCAACAACATTTTCTTTGAACAACTCATTTACAAAAGCAATTTTTTTATTTAATGAAATTGCTGTTTTTAAATTATCGATTTTAGGCTCAATTACTTTTTCTGATAATTGGAAACCATCTAACTTTTGAGCAATCATGTCATTTAAACTCGGTTCTGTTTTTGGCATAACCGTTTTTCCAATGCTAAAGAAAGGTGCAGGCTTTTCTTTTTGTTCTTCATTTACCAATTTGGTTTCAAAAACAGGAACGTCCAATTTTCTGGGTGTAATTAATGTTTCTGTAATTGTAATTTCTTCAATAGTTGTTTGTGTCTCCTCTAAAACCATTTCATCGTTTGTTTCTTCAACTATCTCTTCCTGATCAAAACCATTATAGCTGGCATTTTCTATAAAAATTGGCTGTTCATCGTCAATAATTATTTCATCAACTTCGGGTTCCATTGATATGGTTTCCTTTTCTTGACTAATTGGCTTTTGAAAATCTTCTTTTATTTCAGCCAATATATCTGCAATTGGATGGATGTTTTCAATTACTACTTCAACAATTGGTTCAATTGCAGCTTCTAAAACTTGTTCTTCAAAAAGTTCTTTTTGTAAAGCGCCTTCAGCAATATTGTTTATACTTGAATCAAATTGAAAACTATTAGAAATAACTGCTTTAAAACTTACCTCATTTTTAATTTCCTGACTTAGATTTTCTTTTAAGGCCAACTGCTCTTCGCTTAAATCGTTGCTAGTTTTTAGTTTTAAAACTAACTCATATAATTCGCTGCAATTTCTTTTTATTACTTCTTTTTCTATGTTACTTAAATCGCCATTTGGCTTCAGTACTTCTTGGCTGAGCATAGCCAAATCTTCTATACGAGAATTTATTTTGCTTATTAATTGAATGGAGTTCATAGTGCAAAATTCAATTAATTGCAATAGCAAACAATAATTAATAATAAACATGTGTTATTAACCTTTAAAATAAATTGATAGTTTAATAATTGACAATTAACAACAAACAAATTTATTCAAATTTCTAAAGTACAATTTATTCAAAATCTACTATATTTGTTATTGAATGTTTATAGAACCTCGTGCACATACCGACAAAAGAAAAGGCTGGATAGAAGTAATTTGTGGATCCATGTTTTCCGGAAAAACAGAAGAATTAATTCGCAGGTTAAATAGAGCTAAAATTGCCAATCAAAAAATTGAAATTTTTAAACCTTCGGTGGATATCAGGTATGATGAAACTGCCGTAGTTTCTCATAACCAAAACTCAATTAATTCAACACCTGTTACTTCGTCATTAAACATATTATTAATGTGTGGAGATGCCAATGTTATTGGTATTGATGAAGCCCAGTTTTTTGACAATGAACTAGTTTTTGTTTGTGAAAAATTGGCAGAACAAGGCGTAAGGGTTATAGTAGCGGGCTTAGATATGGATTATTTAGGAAAACCTTTTGGTCCAATGCCAGCCTTGATGGCAATAGCAGAATATGTAACAAAAGTGCATGCCATTTGTATGGTTTGTAACGATATTGCTACGCATACTTATAGAAAAACTGACGACAATAATTTAGTGATGTTAGGTGAATTAGACACTTATGAAGCTCGTTGCAGATTTTGTTTCAACGATGGAATGAAAAGCAAGAAATAATTTGATTTAGAAATTACTAAATAGCCGCAGCACCATTTCCCGCTAAAAAGCCAGTAGTCCATGCTGCTTGAAAATTAAAACCTCCTGTGATGCCGTCAATATCTAAAACTTCTCCTGCAAAAAACAGCCCTTTAATTTTTCTACTTTGCATGTTTTTAAAGTCTATTTCGTTTAAGTTTATTCCACCGCAAGTAACAAACTCTTCTTTAAAACCTGTTTTGCCTTCAATTTGGTAGGTATCGTAAAGCAACGATTGAACTAATTTATTTACCTGCTCTTTGCTAATTTCTGCCCAATTAAGTTTTGAGTTTATTTCACTTTTATCAAATAAATAATCCAATAACCTCGTAGGTAATTTAAATGGAAATAAATTATTTACTTGTCTGTTTGGGTTTGCTGCTTTTATATTCATTAATTCATTTCTGCACGACTCTTCTTTTTTATCGTTTAGCCAGCTTATTTGAATTTCGAAATGATAGTTTTTTTCAGCTATTAAACGAGCCCCAAAACTTGATAAGCGTAAAACAGAAGGGCCACTGAAACCCCAAT
>CANGPW010000019.1 GCA_947456185.1 Bacteroidota bacterium
TACTCCAACACATTGCTCAGCAATGATGTTTACATTTTGCAAGCACAAATTTATGAAATCATGAAACTCTAAAAAATCGCGAGGAGGATAACCACAAACAGATAATTCAGAAAAAATAATTAAATCAGCTTGTTCAGATTTAGCCTTATTAATGGCCTCAATCATTTTTTGTGTATTTAACTCAAAATTACCAGTATGATAATTCAGTTGCGCTAATGTTATTTTCAAATTTTTTATCAATAATTATATGATGAAAGGATTTTTTTTAACTAATCCTTAAAAAATAATGCCAATATTTAAGGCAGTATAACTATTATTTGCCGTCCATTTGTCTGCATCCATATAATCAGCCAAACCATTGTCATACCTTAAACCAATATATGCTTTTGTATTACCTACAAGGTCATAAACCAAGCCACCGCCAACAATAAATGAAGGACGTATCAAATTAATTTGTGTGCTATAATTTTTGTCAAACTTATCACTGTTAATATAAAAAATATCTCCATTATCAGGATTATCAACATCTACATCATTTAATTTTAAAACAGAAGAAGTAACATCTACTTTACTACGCAATAAAAAACTTAAACCAATACCAAATTCGCCATAAGCTTTCCACTTGTCTTTAAATGGATCTGTGGTCATTTTAAACAAAATTGGAATTTGCAAATAACGTAAATGATAATTCAACGACATGTCGGAAGTAGGCGCTCCGACTAATGATTTAGAAGTAGAAAACACTTTGATAGAATCTGTAATTTTAATTTTTGAAGTCATGTTAATTACATTTACCTCAAAAGCAATGGCGTAACGAGAAGTAAATTTTTTAGCCACATGAAAACCATAATTCCAATCTAAACTGATGCCACCGTCAGTAATGCTTTTACTATCGGGCTTACTCCAACTCACCTGCGGAGAAATTCTTAAGCCAAATTCATACTTCGATTCATCAGAAATTTGTGCATTGGCTTTACTAATTATTAAAGCGCAAATAATTAAAGCAAAAATGTTTTTTATTCTCATATTTTTGTTGCCATGAAAGCATTGCAATTTATTGATAGTTTTAAGAAAAACAGCAACATTTTTTTTACAGGTATATTTATTTGTTTTTTAGCTGCTTGCGCTAATAATTCAAGCATTGAAAACGAGGCAAAAGATGTTGATCACATTGGTATTACTAGATTTGAACAAGACTTATTTTTAAATGATACCAATTTAGTAAATGATGCGCATTTTTCAAATATTGCTAAAAAATATGATGAATTTTACTTTGGATTTTGTGAAAATACACTAGGAATACTACCCCAAACCAATGATCCTTTTTATGTCAAAAGTTTAGTTGGCTTTGTAAAATATCCAAGTATTTTAGCCTTAAAACATGAAGTTGATAGCGCCTATCCAAATTTAAATAAAATTGAAGAGGAACTTTCGGTAGCCATGAGCCGTTATAAAAAAGAATTCCCAACTGTAAAAATTCCTCATTTTGTAAGTTATATTTCAGAGTTTACCGAGGCACATAGCGCTTATGATAGCATTATAGGAATAGGATTAGACATGTATTTAGGAAAAGATTATCCCTATTATCCTGCAGAATTTCCGGAGTTTATGCGCAGCAAAATGAGCAAAGATTATATTGTTCCAAATACCTTAAAAGCCATTGCCATTTCTACTTTCGACAAACAATTAAAGGACAAACGTTTTTTAGCATACATGCTTTTTGAAGCAAAGGTGAGGTATTTTACAAAAAAAATATTGCCAGAATTAAATGATACTTTGGTGTTTGGATACACTAAAAAACAAATGGATTGGTGCAATGAAAGTGAAAATCAAATTTGGAGTTTTTTTGTAGATAAGAAATTATTATATGAAAAAAATCCGAATGAATACATGCGTTTTTTAACTGACGGACCATTTACTTCAGCTGAAGGAATTCCGCAAGAAAGTGCACCTTCGTTAGGTGTTTATTGTGGCTATAAAATTATAGAAAATTACGCTGAAAAAACTGGTGCTTCTCTATCAGAAATTATGAATAATAACAATTGGGATGATATATTGAAGCAAAGTGCTTACAGACCAAAATAAATTCCCGCATTCACTTGCAACTTGATAGTGAAACTATTGCCGTTGTTAGTGTATTAGCGCAGCGGCACAAAAAAAATTATTTGCCCGTTGTTGGTGTTTTAGCAAAGCGGCACCAACAACAAAATATTTCCCGTTGATAACGCAGATTTTTGCAGGTTTTTGACCGCATTAGTTCGCATCTTGCGAGTGAAGCTATTGTTTTTACTCCGGCTGATTTATTTTTTTATACTCAGAGATTAAGCTTAGCAACTTTTTTTTCTTCTTTCTTTTTCCATTGCTGAAAAAGAAATCCTGCCTTGCAGGACTAGACAATAAAAAGCTACCCTCCCACAAGGCTTGATGCACGGCCCGCTTTATTGTCAGGCCAACGCTCGCCACTAAACAAGCATTTATTTGTTGAAACGTCATTGCGAGGAACGAAGAAATCTTATTGCCCGTTGTAGGTGTTTTAGCAAAGCGGCACCAACAACAAAATATTTCCCGTTGATAACGCAGATTTTTGCAGGTTTTACCACACTTAAACTCACAGGGTTCGAGCGAAAGCGTAAGTTCATTATCAATTCATACCAACAAAAAAAAGCCACCAAAAATTGGTGACTTTTTTTGTTAAATTTAAAACAATTCAACTAATTCTTCCTGAATAAATACATGTATATATTTTCATAACTACCTAGAGTAGGTGCAAAACGACTAAATCTTTTACCTGATAACGTATATGTATTAAAAATTATCATTTCTGTTCCTGTCCAAAATTTAATAGAATAATAGTCATCCGCTGGAGCATTTATTAAAGAAGAACTTGCCCAAGTATTGGTTAAAGGATTATATGTTCCCCCATCATTTTGATTAACTGAACCACCCCAAACAATCATTCCATTTCCTGTCCATATTGCAGTATGCGAATTTCTACTAGAAGGAGCATTTGCCTGAGTTGTGGCGGTCCAAGTATTGTTGGATGGATTGTAACGACCTCCACTATTTGTTGGTTTATTATTGGAAGTATCACCACCCCAAATAATCATCTCTGTACCACTCCAAATTGCAGAATGAATCTTTCTTGCAGAAGGCGAGTTTAAAATGGGTAAAGCAGCCCATGAATTGGTGGATGGATTGTAACGCCCTCCACTATTAGTTCTATAAGAAGTATAACTTAATGATGTATCTCCACCCCAAATAATCATTTCAGTACCACTCCAAATTGCAGAATGAATCTTTCTTGCAGAAGGCGCGTTTAAAATGGGTAAGGCAGTCCATGAATTGGTGGAAGGATTATATCGACCTCCACTATTGGCAATTCTAAAATAAGAAGTACCATCAACTGCCTGATAAATGGAATCACCACCCCAAATAATCATTTCTGTACCTGTCCAAATAGCAGTGTGAAAAGATCTTTTATAAGGAGCTCCAATTGTTGTCATATTAGACCAAGTATTTGAAGTTGGATTATAGCGATATCCACTATTTGTTCTATAGATATTTTGCGATGCAGAATCACCACCCCAAATGATTACTTCTGTACCAGTCCAAACAAGAGAATAACCGCTTCTAAATATTGGCGCGCCAATGGTAGATATTGAAGACCAAGTATTGGTAACAGGGTTATATTTACCACCTCCATCAAAAACAATCAATTCTGAACCAGTCCAAATTGAGCTTGATTGATTTCCGGAAATTGTAGGTGCACCAACAATTGGAATTTCATCACCCCATTGCCAAGAAGCAGAGTCCGCTAATTTTTTTTGTCCTGTAGTTTGTATTTTAGTTAAAAAAGTATAACCCGCACTTAACATGCTGGTATCATAAGTATCTAATAAAACAACTGATCCAGATTTTTGCATATTACTAACTGCACTCCAACTTAAGTTACCACTTCCGTTATTGGTTAATACTTGCCCATTGCTACCTTGCGTAGCAGGAAAAGAAGTAGGCACATTATTTATTTTCCTTAAATTACCTATGCTATCTACCTGAAACTGTGAACTTGTTCCCACCGATAATTTTGATTGAGGAGCATTAGTTCCTATGCCCACATTTCCATTGTTTTTATTATAAATTACTGTACCTGCCATGGCCCATGCGGTATCACCGTTTAAACCCCTAGCACCAGTATCGCCTTTCACTCCTTGAATACCTTGTAAACCTCTTGCACCACTATCACCTTTTACTCCTTGTATTCCTTGAATTCCTTGTAAACCTCTTGCACCACTATCACCTTTTACTCCTTGTATACCTTGCGAACCATTTATTCCTCTTACTCCGGTATCGCCTTTTATACCTTGTATTCCTTGAATTCCTTGTAAACCCTGTGGACCGGGAGCGCTATTTGCGGCAAACAATGCATAAGGCACACTCATTAATTCACTAGTACCAGTTATAGTATAAGTAGCACCTCCGTTAATATCGGTTTCGGTTTTAATAAAATAGGGTCCATTGGCCCAATTGATGGTTGAAAAACTTCCACTTACCAATGTTCCTGTTCCAATTTCAATGTTTGCTAATCCATTGGCATTGGTAGTTGGAAAATGACGTTCTACATATACTGCGGTACCCGTTGCTGAACCTTGCAAAATGCTCACTTGCATACCAATGCCTTTGGAAGCTACTAAGTTATTTGAACTGTTCCTGATTACTGCTTGGTAGCTCATTTTGTTTGGCGCTTGCGCAAATAGTTGTGAGCTAAATAAAATAGCTATGATGAATGAATATATTTTTTTCATGTTTTAGTTTTTTATTATTTTAAAGGTCTTGAGGGTATTATTATTTTCAGTAATTTTTATAAAATACGTTGCCGCTGCATAATTATTCATGGCTATTTTAGTTTCAGTTCCCTCTAGTTTTTGAGTAGCCAATAGTTTTCCATTCATATCAAATAATAAATAGCTTAGGTTTTTAGTAGTAGTACTTTCAATCTTTAAGGTTAAATTATCGAATGTTGGATTCGGGAAAGCAGACAAATTGATATTTAAATCTTTTGCTTCATCCACACTTGTTACCGTAAATATTTCATATGGTTGTTGCACTCCTTGGCAGGCAGAACCGCTTGTTCCTGTGTTGGTGGTATAATTCATTTGCCCTACTGAATAACTAACTGTACCTCCAGTTCCAGTGGCATTTCCTCCTGAAGCATTGGATGATTGTTGTGCTGACAATTTGAAAGTAAAGCACATACCTAAAATGATAAGATATATTGTTTTCATGTGTTTGTAGTTTATAGTAAATTATTTATTTTTGATAATCAATTTGTAAATAAAGCTTTATATCTTTTAAAATAAAAATTATCTACATTATTTAAATATTATTTAGCATTTCAATATTAAATAAAAAAATAAAAAAATTTCGTTTCAAGTAATAGCAAGTATTTTAATTGTTTAGGTATTTATTTAATCTCTGCATTCGATTGCAACTTTCATTTGAATCCATTGATAAGCCTCCGGCTGATTATACCCACAGATTTTTGCCCGTTGTTTTAGCGCAGCGGCACCAACAACAAAATTATTCCCGATAATAACGAAAATACGACACTATCCTTAGAGTAAGCATAGCGCTCTAATGATTTATGATAATTGTAGTGTCTCTGACACGGGCTAATTTAAAACGAGTTTGGATACTCTTTTTAATTTGAAATCCGTAGTCTCAGCCCACGAATGGCTTGGCTTCAGACAACAGATAGTAATGAAATGTTTCAATTCATACCAACAAAAAAAGTCACCAAAAATTGGTGACTTTTATAAATAATTTTAAATTTTAAATACTATTTTATGATTGATACTTTTTCAAAAGTACTTTTTCCATTGATTGTAATTTCTAAATTAATTATACCTGTTATGTTTTCAGGAATATTTAATTCTAATAAACCATTATCTACTAAATTGTATTTTATTTTGATGCAATCTCCCATTATATTCATTGCATTTATTTCTATTAAATCGTTCTTATTGATGTCGCCTTTTAAAAACATTTTACCATTATTTGGATTAGGGAAAATTGAAATGTAAGTAGCTTCTTTTATTTTTTGATTAATGGAAGTAGACCCAGATGTAAATGAAACTTGATTTCCATAAGCTGTTCCAACACTGTTGGTAGCATATGCACGAACATAATAAAGTGTGTTGGGAAGTAATGAGGTTATATTACTTGTGAAAATACCAGAACCCGTTCCATCATTTGTTTTACTATTTGTAATAGTTGGATTTGAACTTGTAGACCAACAAACACCACGAGCAGATATCAAAACTCCACCATTATCTTGAATGTTTCCACCAGACGTTGCTGCTGTTTTTGTAATGTTAGAAATATTAATTGTTGTGATTGTAGCAATAGATGCTGGGGCGGGTGTAAGAACTGAAACTCCTTTATCTGTTCCAAACCATACTTTACCTAAACTATCTACATAAATTGAAGATACATTATTGCTTAAAATATTGCTATTGGTTTTATTATATGTTTTCCATACTTGTCCATCAAAACATGTAACTCCAGAATCTATAAAACATAACCAAATGCGATTATAACGGTCACAAAAAATATTAGTTGGAGAAAATTGTGAAATAGGACTGTTATAATTAGTCCAAGAAGTTCCATTATATTTTGATAATCCACGATATGGAAAAATATAACTATCAGTCCAAATATTACCTAAACTATCAATTGTTAATAAATTTGAAGAGCTATTAATGTTTTTTGTAAAAACTGACCAAGTGGTACCATTATATTTCACTATTTCTCCATCAGAATAACTTACAAATACATTTCCATTTTTATCTGCTGCTATCTTTACTAATGATGATGTGTTTTGTGATATTTGAGTTTTTTCAAAATTCAATATTTTATTAGCACTTATCATTGATACTCCATCATAATTTTTTAATAACCAAATATTACCGAGTTTATCTTCACAAATATTAGTAGCGTAGTAATTATCAAAATATTTTAAGCTATCATTTGAATAATATACCCAATCAATATTATTAGATAATAATTTTTGAACACCAAAAGAGGATGGAATCCATTTATTGTTTTTTGAATCAATAAATACATCTGTATAAGCATCATAACTCAAACCTGAATTGAACGCAGAATACACTTTTGAAGTTTTTTGTAATGTATCTAATATACTTATTCCATCGTTATGAGATATAATTAATTGGTTTATATTCCGTCCTTTAATTACATCATTGGTTTGATTATTTAATAAACCTGCATTTTCTTTTGTGTATAAATTAAAAGCAGAACCATTATAACGAACAAGGCCTTTATTACTTAAAAATGAATTAAATCCCCAATAACCAGTAAGCCATGCTGTATTTAAATTATCAAAATATATGGAATTTACTTCTAAATTTAAACCTGTTAAATTATAAGTTGTCCAATTAGTAGTGGAACTATTTTTAAATAGTTTAATATTATTATTTGCATAATCTCCCCTAGTTGTCCATACTTTATTATTAATATCAACTCCTATTGGTGAACTTCCGTCTCCTGGGTCATCATCTCTTCTAATCAAAGTATCTAAATTTCGTTTGTATTGAATCAATACACTTGCCACATATCCATATACATCTCCATTATTATCACTTTTTAAATTATAAACAGATGATGTTGAATTATCATAATCCATATAAAGTTTCCAACTAATGCCATTGAACCTTGATAAATTTCCACTACCATAGTAACCAAACCAAACATTTCCATAAGTATCTACAGTTATATCATTTACTATATCTCGGTATAATCCACTATTCATGCTCGTATAATTTTGCCAAACACCATTAGGCGAATATTTTACTACACCATTACCACCAAATGTTCCATCACTGGTTCTACACCAAATATTACCTATTTTATCTATAGCTAATGGATATATTCCAAAATTATATGTGCTTCTAATAAAATGAAAAATTGAATCATATTTTACTAAACCTGAATAATTTCCCGACGAGGTAAAATATAAATTATTTAGAGAATCTTTTAACATTCTTGATATTCCTCCACTTCCATTTATTCCAGCGTTTGTACATGAATAATTTAACTTGTCTTTATCTCTCCAAGTTCTAAATTGTCCAGATTTTAAATTTGAAAAACCACTATCAGCAGTAGAAATCCAAATTGTTCCTTGCTTATCCGCAGAAAGTGTGGTAATAATATTGGAAGATAACCCATTGGTTGAATACGTGATATTTTGCCATGTTTGTGCATTAAGTTGGAATGATAATACCAAAAATACAATCATTAATTTAGCATAGATTTTATTTTTTTTCATATATTTTATTTTAGTTAAGTAATCAATTTTTAAAACAGTTTTGTAACACAAAATTATATATAAAAATATGATGTATTTCGTGCCAAGTAATGTCAAGTATTTTTTATTATTATAAATATTTATATATTAGTGGCTGTTTAAAATATGCCAAAACCCAAATACGAAACTTCAAACTTTGCATTGAATGAACTGCGAAATCAAATGATTGATAAAGCGGGATTTCCGCTACGTACCAAAGTAGATGCGGGATATTTATCGCTCATTATGAAAAATGCTGGCATTGAAAATGTATCAGATTCAACCTTGTACCGTTTTTTTACTTCAAATACAAATGAGCATAAATTTTATTTGAATACCTTAGATAAATTAGCTCAGTTTTGTGGAAGAAAAAATTTTGATGATTTTGAAAAATGGGCAGCCCATCAAATAGATTTTGGTTTTACTTATGGGGAATTAACCATCAATAAAAAACCTATTAAAAGCTTGATTAAAATATGTGTCCATCAAAATCAATTTAATCCAATTCGTGAATATTTAGAACAGTTGAATGAACTTAACACATACATGCAAGTGCAATTAGGTTTTGAATTTTATCAAACTTTGTTAAGCAATCCAAATTCAAATATTCAGTTCTATCAAGAATTTTCTCAATTACCAGTAATTCGCGAAAGTTTTTTCGAAAAATGCATTGACCCCGAATTTAAAATTCCTGGCTATGAAAAAGGTTTAGAATTATACCTAAAACATATAAATTCAAAAAGCGATATCAATTTAATTCAAGATTATATTTTTGGAAACAGCATGTTATTCCGTTATCACTATATCAATAATAACCTTTTAGATGCTATTAAATTCAGTAACTCAATTTATAAAAAAGAAACATATACTGATGCTGATCTTAAGAAGCTATTTATATATCCTCGCATGCGTTATTTATCCTATAAAATATGGTATTTAATGCTTACAAAAAACAAAAGTGAAGTAGAAGAATATACCAATTGGCTACTCCATTATTGTGATAAAAATATAAAAAACTGGGACAATGCTGAACAACGCATTGCCTTTTCGTGCGTTGCGGAAACGTTTGTTTATGGAGATATCAATTTAAAATATCACCATGAACTTAAAAATATTTTCAATGAATTAATCAGTAGCTATTCATCTGATTTTTCAAAACATTCACTTAAATATATGATTCCTTATACCGATATGAATGGAATTTATAATTCTAAAAGAATAGCTAAAATTAGTTTATTAAATTATTAGATTAAATATTCAATTCAAGTATTAAACTATAGCTTTTCTACTTTTTGAATCAACACTGAATTGGCGGTTCTAATTTTTAAAATATACAAGCCTCGTTTTAGTTTATTCGATTTGTTCAATGCAAAACGATTGACACCTAATTCAACTTTTTCTTTTTGTTTAAAAACTATTTTTTCTTCTATAGTTTGTAATGTAATTTCTAATTTTTGATTCATTGTACTGTTTAAACAAACATGTATATTACTATCGGCTAATTGGTCAGTTTGTATTAAACTATCATTGGTGTAGTAAGCCAATAACTGATGTGTTAATTTCATATCAGGAATTCCATAACCCAATAATTCATTGGCATGGTAATATTGGTTAGCACTTAGCGTCATTGCTTGCTTTACTTCAATTGGTATTTTCATTCTGTTCCCCTGTAACAAACAAGCGGCAGCTCCAGCAATTAAAGGAGCTGAATATGAAGTTCCATTTCCTTTTATAATCTTTCCATACTCATTTACCAAATTCACCGATTCGCCTAAAGTGGCTAATTCTGGCTTCACTTTATTTCGCTTAACAAAGCCAACAGAAGTAAAAGCCGCAGCTTTTTTATCAGTATTACAAGCACCAACTGTTATAACGTTATCAGCATCGGCAGGTGTGCTAATAGATTCCCAAATTTTATTTCCTTCATTCCCGGCACTTATCACCACTAGTATCCCATTATTTACAGCCATGTTTGCTGCTTGTGCAATGATGGTTTTGTTACCACTAAATTCTTTCTTTTTATGTCCAAATATTTTGTTATCAAACTCGGTATAACCCAACGATGATGTAATAATATCAACGCCTAAACTGTCGGCTATTTCAGCAGCTTTAGCCCAATTATATTCTTCTATTGGAAATTCCGACAAATTATTTTCAGTATTAAATAAATGATAGTTAGCCTCAGGTGCTGCGCCAACATATTTATAAGGAACATTGGCAGCCATACAGCTTATCACATTTACACCATGCTCATCGTTATTGGTATAAATATCTTCATTTGCATTTACCAAATTGAAACTGTTTTTAATATTGCCTTGGTTAAAAAATGTCAATTTATTTAAATTATTAAAACCAGCATCAAATACAGCAATGTCAATTCCTTTACCATTTAAATTCTGCTGATGTAATTTTTGAGTATTGGTAATCAATATATGCTCCGTTGCTTTTCCATAATATAAATTAGAATCAACGGCTTCGTTTTTATCAAACCTTTGTTCCAACATATTTATCCTATCGGCTAAGTTTATATTTTCCGACTTTTCTTTTACTATGTCGTAACCTATTAATAAAACATCCTTGATGTCTTTATTATTTCTCAAACTATCAGCCAACCCAGCATTGGCTATAACTACAATGCCATTGAACCATTTAAGCGAATACAAATAATTGGTAACAAAAGGCAATACTGCATGAATATTTTTTTCGGTTACCGGTAAATCATTGAAGGTAATTGCAGGTAAATGAAACTTCATTCTACGATAAAGACATTTTCGAGCTATAAAACTTTCAGGGTTTAAAGTGGAAAAATTAGCAGTATCTTTTTGTTTAAATGAAACAAAATAATAATTGCCTTGCGCATGAATTTGCAAAGCAAAAACAACAAGAAGGAAGAATAAAAAAATACTGTTTTTCATAGGAAAAAAATAAAAAAAATTGAATCACATAGGTACATAGAAAACATAGAATTCCAAAATTTATAATATCATGTTGCTTGCCATTTTTGTATGTCTGAGCTTTTAGTTTGTCAATCTGAGCTTGCCGAAGACCATACACGACCCTTCGGCAGGCTCAGGGTGACATTGCGTTTAGGACGAAAGTTGTTTAGTAAACAAAGTGTCTGTTACTTATTTCTTAAAATGCTTAATGTCATGGTGAGCTTGATTTTTTGTCAGTCTGAGCTTGCCGAAGACCATACACAACCCTTCGGCAGGCTCAGGGTGACATTGCGTTTAGGGCAAAAGTTGTTTAGTAAACAAAGTGTCTGCTACTTATTTCTTAAAATGCTTAATGTCATGGTGAGCTTGATTTTTTGTCAGTCTGAGCTTGCCGAAGACCATACACAACCCTTCGGCAGGCTCAGGGTGACATTGCGTTTAGGGCGAAAGTTGTTATTTATGAATTCATATTTTATTGATTATTTTTGGATAACACTTTCAATAATTCTATATCACCATCAATCAACGCTTCCTTCTTTTTTCTTGACCAGCCTTTTAATTGTTTTTCTCTTAAAATTGCTTGGTTTATATCAATGTATGATTCATGGTAAACTAAAACAAATGGTCTTTTATTATATGTATATGAATTAATATCAAGCCCAGTTTCGTTTTGACTCAACCTGATATCCAAATTGTTTGTTACTCCAATATAGAATGAGTCATCTGCACATTTAAGTATATAAACAAAGTAAGTATTCATTCATTTTCGAATTTATTAATCTACAATTCAAAAACCTGTCCTTGTTCGGGCATTTCAGCTTTAATTCCAACTAAACTCAAACGTTCATTCATTAAGTTCATTTGAGTTTCATCGCCATGTACTAAAAAAACTTTGTTACATCCATTTTGATTGGTTTGATAAATATAATTATAAATTTCATCACCATCAGGATGTGAGCTAAATATATCGGTACTTGCTATTTTTGCCAATACGCGTTTGGTTCTATTTTTAATGCTAATAGTAGATTGTCCATTTAACAAACGATAACCAAAAGTTCCTTCAGCACAATAGCCAGAAATCAAAATAGTAGAATAAGGATTTTCAATATTATTACTCACATGTTCTTGAATTCTTCCACCTTCCACCATTCCCGCAGCTGAAATAATTACACAAGGTTCACTGTAATACATTAGGGCTTCGTGGTGTCTTGAATCTTCTAAATATTCAATATCGTTATGTTCCAATAAAGCTCCAAATTCCTTTTGAAATTGCGCAGCTTCTGGATTCAACAATTCTGCATGCTTTTCGTAAACATGGGTACTTCTAATGGCCAAAGGACTATCAACAAATATTTTAACATACGGAATTAATCCTTTACGTTTTAGTTGATGTATGGTAAAAACAATGGATTGCGTTCGTCCAACGCTGAAAGCTGGAATGATTAATCGGCCTCTTATATCAATACAAGTAGTGGTAATGTAATGCAGCATCTCCTCCTCTGCCGATTGGGTAATTTTATGTTTTCGTCCGCCATAAGTACATTCCGTTACAAGGGTATCAATGCCAGTTAAAATGGTAGCATCGTTAATAAGTTTAGAATTACTTCTACCCAAATCACCCGTAAATCCAATGGTTTTACGTTTACCATTTTCCTCCACTTCCATTTTTACAGAAGCAGCTCCTAACAAATGTCCGGCTTCTATCAAAGTAACTTTTGCTTCTTTGTTAATGGTAAATGGTTCATTGAAATTAGCCAACACAAATTGGTTCACCGTATCTTTTACTTGCGATGATAAATACAAAGGTTTCGAAACATTTCCTCGTTTGGTTTTCTTAGCAGTTCCTAATGCTTTGCGGTATTCCATTAACTGAATATTGGCACTGTCGTAAAGCAAAAACTCTGTTAGTTCGGCAGTAGCAGGCGTGCAAATAATGCTTCCTTTAAAACCTTGATGAACCAAACTGGGTAAATTTCCAGAATGATCAATATGTGCGTGAGTTAAAATTACTGCATCAATATCGGCAGCGTTAAACGGAAAAATGTCTTCTTTATAAGTTGGATTGCGTTTCAATTCGTAATCCATTCCGCAATCAATAAGTATATTATAGCCACTTTGTAAAGTAACAAGGTGCATGCTTCCCGTAACTTGTCGGGCGGCACCTAAAAAGGTAATTTTCATTAATAATATTAGTTCTTAGTTTTAAGTACAAAGTACTTAGTTGTTTGGTTGCAATTAAATAATAAAATATGGTATTTTTATTATTCAATTTTATAACATATAACAAATAAAAAAGGAAAAGAGTTTTCTTTGATAAATAATTCTTCAAAAACTTAATAATCTAATGCTAAAAACACTAATTTCGAACCTTGTAATTATGATAAAAAATAATGGATAATCAAATACCAGCAAGTGAATTGATTTTAAATAGTGATGGCTCTATTTATCATTTACATTTATTACCCGAAGATATTGCAAATACCATCATCTTTGTAGGCGATCAAGACAGGGTGCACGAAGTAAGTAAGTACTTTGACAAAATTGAAATAAAAAAACATAAACGAGAGTTTTTTACACATACTGGTTTTATTGGCAACAAACGAATTACGGTTTTAAGTACTGGTATTGGCACCGACAATATTGACATTTGTATGAATGAAATAGATGCCTTGGTGAATGTAGATTTAAAGACCCGCGAAATCAAAAAAAATCATACTGCTTTAAACATTATTCGAATAGGCACTTCAGGTTCTTTGCAATCAAACATTCCAGTGGATTCTGTTGTAATTAGTGAACAAGGTCTTGGTCTTGATAGCGTCATGCATTTTTACAACAGACAAGTAAATATCGAATTAGAGCATTCAATCAAAGAACAATTGGGTTATGATTTTTTGTATCCGTATATTGAAAATGGAAGCACTGATTTAATGAACCAATTGAATCCAAATTATATCAAAGGAATTACTGCTACGTGTTGTGGATTTTATGCGCCACAAGGAAGATTTTTAAAAGCAAAAGGAATCAGTTTTGACTTAATTAATAAACTAACTAATTTAAATGTTGGTGGCAAAAAAGTGACTAATTTTGAAATGGAAACTGCTGCTATTTATGGTTTGGCAAATGTTTTAGGTCACCAGGCTGTTTCAGTAAATTGTATCATGGCTAATAGAATTGACAATGTTTTTAGCAAAAATCCAACTAAAATAATTGATGATACGATTAAAGATGTGCTAGCTTCGCTTTAAATATGAATTATGAAGTATGAAGTATGGATGATAAAGTATAAATTATGAAGTATGAAGACCCGATAAATCGGGGAAGTAAAAAAAATAACTTTGATTTCGCTGATAAGCGCAGAAAAACAAAATAAAATATTTGTGTAATCTGTGAAATCTGTGGCAAAAAAATAAAAAATTATGAAATACATTTATTCAATAAGCATCTTGTTCTTATTTTCTTGCACTTCGGGCAATGAAGACGAAGTAAAAGCATTGCTTAATACCAAACTAAAAAACTGTAACAAAGTAATCATTGAAGCCTATCTGAACCGTGATACATTTAAAACATTTACACAAGATAAAACTACCATTATAACTTTTATGGAGTTAATGAACGGCCGACAAGATAAAAAACTGGGATGCACACCAAAAGGTGGATTGATATTTATGCAGAATGATTCTCTGCTTTTCTCAGCCACCACCTCCAGCAATTGTACCCAATACAAGTTAAACGGAAAAACTTACCAAACCCGCATGACACTAAGAGCTGGCTTGCTGATAGAAGAAGTGACAGAACGATTAATTAAGGAAAGAAAAAAATGAAAATATACGGAATAAAAAGCTGCGATACCATGAAAAAAGCTTTTACGTGGTTAAACAATCATGGCATTGAATACACATTCTTTGATTACAAAAAAGAAGTTCTATTGGAAGACAATTTCAACTATTGGCTTTCTAAAATAACCTTGGAACAAATTGTAAATAAGCAAGGAACTACCTATAAAAAATTAACTAATTCACAAAAAGTTGCCATTCAAAATACAGATACAGCTTTTGAAATTATCAAAGAAAACACTTCGGTAATCAAACGTCCATTAATTGAAATAAATAACAAAGTTCATGTTGGATTCAATGAAACAACCTGGAATCAAATATTTAAGTAAATATTACTATTATTGCTTCAATAAATGACAAATTATTCCATCGAAAATATTGCCTCAATTATCAACGGAACCATGCTTTCAAAAAGTATTGGTCATGATAAAATTGTGCATTTACTTTTTGATACTCGTAAAATAATTTTTGCCGAATCAAGTTTATTTTTTGCTTTAAAAAGCAATAAAAATAACGGACATAAATACCTGAACGATGCCTATGATGCAGGTATTAGAAACTTTATTGTTAGTGAAACAATGGATGTTTCAAACTTTGCAAATGCAAATATTATATTGGTTGAAAACACACAAATTGCATTACAAAAATTAAGTACACATCACCGGAATTTATTTCATATTCCTGTAATAGGAATTACGGGTAGCAATGGAAAAACAATCGTCAAGGAATGGCTTTATCAATTGCTGAATCATCAGGTAAACATTTGTAAAAACCCTAAAAGTTATAACTCGCAAGTTGGAGTTCCATTAAGCGTTTGGCAATTAAATTATCAACATCAATTAGGGATTTTTGAAGCAGGAATTTCGGAATCGAACGAAATGAAAACATTGGCTCAAATCATTCATCCAAGCATTGGTTTGTTTAATTATTTGGGCCATGCGCATAGCGAAGGTTTTGCCAACGATGATGAAAAATTAAATGAAAAACTGCATTTGTATACAAATGTAAAAGAGTTGATTTATTGCGCTGATCAAAGTGAAGTTAAAACTGCCATTGACCATTTTGCTTCGCAACATTCAATCAATTTGTTTTCTTGGAGTAAACAAGGTGAAAAGGCACATTTCCAATTTACTGTTTACGTACAAAAAAACTTTAGTGAAATAACATATAATCAATACAAAATAATTATTCCATTTACCGATGAAGCCAGTATTTGGAATGCTTGTAGCTGTTTGGCATTGGTATTAATGGTAAATGATTTACAATTGTTTATATTTAATTTAGAAACAGTTTTAGCACAATTTAAAAACCTGCAAGCTGTTGAAATGCGTTTGCAATTAAAGGAAGCAAATAATAATTGTATTGTTATCAACGACAGTTATAGCAACGATATTGACAGTTTAAAAATTGCTTTGAACTTTTTATTGCATCAAGGAAATGGATTGAATAAAACGTTGATTATTTCCGATATTTTCCAAAGTGGTTTAATCGATTTAGATTTATGTACTCAAATAAATGAGTTGATAAAAGCCAATCAAATTACCAAGCTAATTAGCATCGGAAATATGTTTGAAAAGCATAAAGACTTATTTCAAGTAAACACCCTATTTTACCATAACACTCAAGATTTTATTGATGCTTTCAGTAGTTTGACATTTGAAAATGAAATCATTTTACTGAAAGGTGCAAGGCAATTTGAGTTTGAAAAAATAAATGCATTATTAGAAAAAAGAGTGCATGAAACGGTGTTTGAAATCAACCTAAATGCATTGACCAATAACTTCAATGTTTACCGAAAATTAGTTGAACCTAAAACCAAAATAATGGCCATGGTGAAAGCTTTTAGTTACGGAACTGGAAGTTATGAAATAGCAAAAACATTGGCATTTAATCAAGTTGATTATTTTGCTGTTGCCTATGCAGATGAGGGTGTTGTGCTACGCAAAGCTGGAATCAAAACACCTATTATGGTGATGAATCCTGAAAAATCTAGCTTTGATTTGATTTTAAAATATAACCTCGAACCAGCCATTTACAATTTAAGTATTTTAAATGATTTAATAAAAGCCATCAACGGACAAGAAATTGGAATTCATATAGAACTTGATTCTGGTATGAAACGCTTAGGTTTTGATGAACATCAATTGCAAGATTTATTGTTGGTTTTATCACAAAATAGTCACATACAAATAAAAAGTATTTTATCACATTTGGCCTCAAGTGAAGCGCATGAACACGATGTCTTTACTCAAAATCAAATCGATAAATTTGATGCATTTTCTCAAAAAATAACTGTTGAATTTCCTTATAAAATTCTCAGACATATTTTAAATAGCAGCGGAATAGTTAGGTTTAAAAACGCACAGTTTGACATGGTTCGTTTGGGAATTGGTTTGTATGGAATTGACCCGGCTTTGGAAGTTCAAAAACAACTGCAAGCCATTGGAAATTTAAAAACAGTAATTTCACAAATTAGAAATATTAGTATGGACGAAAGCATTGGTTATGGACGTAAAGGCACGGTAATTAAGCCTTCACGTATAGCCATTGTAGCCATTGGTTATGCCGATGGATTGGATAGAAAACTAGGAAATGGAAATGGTTATATGCTCGTAAATGGAAAACAAGCACCAATTATCGGCAGCATTTGTATGGACATGACCATGATAGATGTTACTGAAATCAATTGCCAAGAAGGCGATGAAGTAATTGTATTTGGTGGTGTGTTAAGCATTGAAATTATTGCTGAAAAATTAGGAACAATTCCTTATGAAATATTAACTTCTATTTCTCAAAGAGTAAAACGTGTTTATTATGCTGAATAAACCATGAATTTACCCAAAATTACGCATCAAAATATTGCGCAGCTTTTAAGCAAAGAAGCCATTATTCACGAAACCATTGCGCAAATTAAAAAAGATTTTGGCATGTACAGCATTGAAATAAGTTTTGATGGAAACATGGAAACTGCCTATGAACAATTGATGAATAAACTTGGTGCTGAAATCACAAACTTATTGGCAATGGATAAAAATAAATTACAATCTATTTTATACCGAATTGACCTTTCAGAAATTGCTATCAAAAAAGCCATTCGACTAAGTTCTGGAACCGATATAGCAGAGAATTCAGAAAAAGTAATTGCGCATGAAATCATTGTGAGAGAATTAAAAAAAGTTTTAACTAGAAATTATTTTAAAAATTTAGGGTGAAAATTCCACTAAAAATCTATTTTCGTTTCTTTATAAACCGCTAATTATCTATATGAATATTAAACATTACTTACTATTAAGCACTGCATTTTGTACTTTAAATGTGATTGCACAAAAGCCAAAAATGGAACAAAAAAAACCTACTACCAAACCACCAATTGATAAATCAACCATGGATTTTGGTGTAAAACCAACGCATGATTTTTATAGATATGCCAATGGAACTTGGTTAAAAGAAAATCCTGTTCCAAGTACTGAAAGCCGTTGGGGAAACTTTAATTTAGTAGCTGAAAGAAACAATTTGGTGTTAAGAAATACATTAGAAAATTTGGCTAAAACACCACAAGTTCCTAATTCTATAGAAGATAAAATTGCTACATTTTATAAATTATATGTTGATACCAATAAACGTAAAAGTGATGGTGTTACAAGAACAGATTATTATTTAGGAAGAATTGCTGCCATTTCAAACACCAATGAAATGTTTGAATTAATAGCAGAAATGCACAGCAAAGGTTTTCCTGGTTTATTCAGATTTGGAGTTTCACAAGATGCAAAAAATAGTCAAGTATATATTCCTCAATTATCGCAAGGTGGTTTGGGATTACCAGATAAAGATTTTTACTTTAAAACAGATGAAAAATCTATCAAAATAAGAAACGAATATGTAGCTTATATTGGTAAAATTTTTAAAGTGTATGGCAAAGATGAAGCTATGCAAAAAAACAATGCTGACTTAGTTTTAAAAATGGAAACTGATATTGCTTCAGGAAGCATGAACAGACTAGAAAGACGTGATCCAATTAAACAATATAACAAATATAAGCTATCTAATTTTACAGTAGAAAATCCCAATTTACCGTTCAATATTTATATTACTAAAACTGGAATTATTAACTTCGATAGTTTAATAGTTGGTCAACCTGCATTTTTTAAAAACATCAATACACTCGTTCAAAAATATAGCATTGAAGACTGGAAAACATATTTAAGTTGGGGTTTTATGAACAATACAGCTTCATTACTAACGCTAGAATTAGAGCAATTGAGATTTGGATTTTATGCCACTGTTTTAAGTGGAACCAAAGAACAAAATCCATTATGGAAAAAAGCAATTGCTGCCACAAATGGTGGAGTTGGTGAAATGTTAGGGCAACTTTTTGTAAAAGAAACTTTTAGTCCAAACGCTAAACAACAAGTAAATACAATGGTTTCAAACATTTCTGATGCATTTGCAAATCGTTTGAAAAACTTAACATGGATGAGTAAAGAAACACAAGTAAAAGCAAATGCAAAATTGATAAGCATTACACGTAAATTTGGTTATCCCGATAAATGGACTGATTTTTCTACTTTAAAAATTACCAATAGTTCGTACTTTGAAAATTGCATTGCTGCTAATGAATTTGATTATAAAGACATGATTTCAAAAATGGGCAAACCAATTGATAAAAATGAATGGGGAATGTTACCTCAAACAGTGAATGCGTATTACAATCCAATCAACAACGAAATCGTTTTTCCTGCTGCTATTTTACAAGCTCCTTTCTTTGATGAAAATGCTGATGCAGCTTTAAATTATGGTGCTATTGGCGCAGTAATTGGTCATGAAATTACCCATGGTTTTGATGACCAGGGAAGTAAATACGATGGTAACGGAAACTTAAATAGTTGGTGGACTGAAAACGACAGAAAGCAATTTGATGCTAGAACAAATGTGTTGGTGGAACAATTCAATAAATTTAAAGTAGCTGATAGTTTATATGTAAACGGAAAACTAACGTTAGGTGAAAACATTGCTGATATTGGTGGATTAAGCATTGCATTTGATGCATTCAAATTGTACTTGAAACAAAATCCAAAAGAGAATGTAAGTAAAGATGGATTTACACCTGAACAACGCTTTTTTATTGGCTTTGCCCAACTTTGGAAAAACAATGCAAGACCAGAAGCCATGCGCCAATTGGTGTTAACCGATACGCATTCGCCAGGAGAATTTAGGGTAAAAGGGCCTTTGAGTAATATGCCCAATTTTTATAACGCATTTGATGTAAAAGAAGGTGACGAAATGTTTATCAATACAGAAAACAGAGCTGATATTTGGTAATTTTGTTTAATTAATAAACTTTATAAAAAAAGGAGAAGCATAAAAACTTCTCCTTTTTTATTTCATAATTATTATGTTTTAAAAAAACAAAATAAAAGATATAGTTGATATTAAATATCTTAAAAAAAACGATTTGTTTTTTTAAGATATAATTAGAAACAATAGAATTTTTACTAAAAATATTGCTGATGTATTAGGAAAAAGAAATTTATCAATTTATTGCAGTAAATGCGGAAATTGATATTAGTATATTGATAAACGGAATTTATTTTATAAAACTGAGAGATAAAATGTAAAACGTAACCATTGCTTAAATACTTTGAGCCGAAACGTCTTTAGCAATTTTCTTTACTAAACCTTGCAATACATTTCCTGGCCCACATTCATAAAAATTAGTAGCCCCATCATTTACCATAGCAAGAACTGATTGTGTCCATTTAACAGGAGCAGTTAATTGAGCAATTAAATTTTCTTTTATTTCATCAACTTTAGTAACTTCCTTAGCTACATAATTTTGATATATTGGACAAATTGGTACATTGAATTGAGTATTCAAAATTGCTTCTGCTAATTCTTTTCTTGCAGGTTCCATCAAAGGAGAATGAAAAGCTCCACCAACCGATAACACCAAAGCACGTTTGGCACCGGCTGCTTTTAGTAATTCACAAGCCTTGTTTATTCCTTCTATCGTTCCAGAAATAACTAATTGTCCTGGACAATTATAATTAGCAGCCACTACAATTTCATCAGTAATTGATGCACATACTTCTTCTACAATTATATCCTCTAAACCTAAAACAGCCGCCATCGTTGATGGTTGAATCATACATGCTTTTTGCATAGCCATTGCCCTTGCATAAACTAAACGTAAAGCATCATCAAAATTTAAAGTTTTATTGGCCACTAACGCAGAAAATTCACCTAAACTATGTCCAGCAACCATATTAGGTTTAAAGCTTTCACCAATACTTAACGCTTTGATTACTGAATGTAAAAAAACAGCAGGCTGAGTAATATTAGTTTGTTTTAAATCTTCATCTGTTCCGTTAAACATTACATCTGTAATGCTAAAACCTAAAATTGCATTTGCTCTTTCAAATAATATTTTTGATTCAGGATTTGATTCATATAAGTCTTTTCCCATACCAACAAACTGTGCACCTTGACCTGGAAATATGTATGCGTTTTTCATGTACTTTTATTTTAAAATTATTCTCCGTAATACTCTACGTAGTTATTTTCCGTTTCTACTAATTTTATATAATGTAATTTTCCATTTTGTATTTTAGGCTCTAAAATATTCCAAATTTCTACAATGATGTTTTCAATAGAAGGTAAAATTCCTTTCATAAATTCCACATCCTCATTCAAATTACGGTGATCAATTTTTTCAACAATTTCATTTTTAATCATTGATTTCAATTGCTTCAAATCCATTACCATTCCAGTTTCTGGATTGGCAATTCCTTTAATGGTTACAAATAATTCAAAATTATGTCCGTGATAATATTTATTGGAGCATTTTCCAAAAAAATCTTCATTTTCTTGCTCCGTCCATTTGGGATTATATAATTTATGAGCAGCATTAAAACGCTCTCTACGTGTAATATATACTATTTTTTGCTTGTCAGCCATTCAAACTTTTATTTAAAAAACTACGCGAATATAAGTGAAGAAATATTTGATAACAAATTTCAAAAAATATATGAAGGAATAGCATATAATTTTTAAATGTCAAATATCTTTTCTATTCGCATTACTTATTTGAAAAATTGCTTAATACTAATTGCCAATTATCTATTGCTTATTGCAAGTTGCTTATTGCAAGTTGCCTATTGCAAATTGTAATTTCACTAAGGAGCTAATCTTTCAATTTTCCATGAATGATCTGCTTGCAATTGATATAAAAAACGATCGTGTAACCTACTTGCACGCCCTTGCCAAAATTCAAAACTGATGGGTTTTACTATATAACCACCCCAATGAATTGGTCGCAATAAAGGTTCTTCTTCAAATAATGCTTCCATTTTTTTCATGCTTTCTTCCAAAACTGCTCTATTGGCAATTACTTTACTTTGAGGGGAAACATGTGCACCTATTTTACTCCCTATAGGTCGACTATTAAAGTATGTATCTGATCTGTCTTCAGCAATTTTAAATGTATTTCCAACTATACGCACTTGACGTTGTAATTCGGGCCAAAAAAATACCAATGAAACCTTATTGTTTTCTAATAATTCTTGTCCTTTTTTACTTTCATAATTGGTAAAAAATTCAAATCCATTTGGTACTATTCCTTTTAATAAAACAATTCGAGCAGCTGGATAACCATCAATTCCTATTGTTGATAAAGTCATCGCATTAGGTTCTAATATTTCTGCTTTTATTGCTTCATCAAACCATATTTCAAATTGCACAAAAGCATTTTGATTTATATCTTTTTCATCAAATGTTTTTAGTAAATAATCTGTTCTAATATCTGCAATTTTCATAATTATTTGCTTAGCATTTTTTGTTCACCAAATTCTAAAATTTTATCTATAAAATCATAGGGCTTATAATTATTTAAAGCACACTGATGGAAGATAGCGGTAGCAGGTGTCATTCCTGGCAATGAATTAATTTCAATGATTACTACTTCTACCCTATTTTTATCAAATATTTTCACAAATGCATCTATCCTGCAATAGCCTTCTACGTTTAAAACTTTTGCTGTTTTTTTCAAAACATCCCTTACCTTTTCACTTATTTCATTTTGAATTTTTGGACTTTTACTAAACCTACTTGGGGTAATATTTTGCCCTTGTCCTGCTAAAAACTTTTCTTCTAATGAAAGTATTTCTCCTTCTGCTAATGTTTCACTAGGTTCAAACATTTCATAAGTTAACTTTCCTTTTTTATATTGTGTAAGCAATCCTCCAGTAACTTCCAAAAAGTGTTTAGCTTCTCCTTTTTCTAAAAATTTTTCAACTAAAAAATACTGTTTCATAGGAAATTCTTCTTTCGGTTTTAAACCTAATTTTTGAGCTAATTTGGTTTCCATTATTTCCAAAGGTCTAAAAACTCCTCCAGCATAATTGATCAAGTCATCACGTGTTTTAATTTTCTTCACAGCACTACTACAGCCGTCATCAGCTGGTTTTGCTATTAAAGGATAGCCAATAGTTTCTACCTTTTTTATGACTTCGTCAATGTTATTTTTCCAATCTTTTTGTTGAACCAGCATATGTTCTGCAATCAGAATTTTATGGTTTTTTAGCAATTCATTGGTATCATATTTATTGATGGTAATCTTACTACTTTCTACACCACTTCCGTTGTATGGAATTTTTAGTTTATTTAAATACGTTTGAACTGTTCCATCTTCTCCCGGGCGACCGTGTAATGCAATAAATACATTATCCGCCATTTTTTTCAATTCTTTATAATCAATTTTTCTTGGAGCAAATAATTGCTTTTCTGCATCACCATATTTATCAATAATGGGTTTGCATTCCGCAATAATTTTATCCATAATTGGCAAGCGTTTGTAACCCGAAAGTTTTTCTTTGATGTCGTCTGCATTGTCTTTCAACATCACATTTACAGGCAACAACCATAATTCATGCGATTGGTCATTACCAGTTACAAATACTGGAAACGGCTGATACTTGGTTGAAGATGCTAATTTTTCATAAATATTTCTTCCACTTTCAACCGAAATATGTCGCTCTGTTGAATAGCCACCCATAAAAACTGCTACACGTTTTTTATCACTTTTCTTACTCTTATTTTGAGCAATTTGATGGTCTAAATATTCCAATAATTGTATATGATGAAAATGCACTTGTTGTGATTGCACCCTTTCTGCCAATGAAGTGCGAATAATATAAGTTAAAAACTGTGAAGGATTCAACCCAATTTCAGCTGCTTGATGAAAAAAGAAGCTAGATGGCATCATTCCGCTGGTGGTATTTGGATCATTCAAAAACAATTTTCCTTCGTTATTGATAAATCCATCAATGCGTGCATACACATGAAAATTGAAAAAAGTAAACAGCTTTTCACAAGCCGTTCTTATTTCATCGATCTTTTTATCTGCAATATCAATTGGCGTAATTTTCCTGCTTAATCCGGGTAAATACTTACTGCGGTAATCATAAATTTCCTTACCTTTTACAATCTCGGTTGGGGGTAATGCCACGGCAGTTCCATCTTCATTTTTAAGTACAATACAACTAAACTCTCTACCTTCAATAAATTCTTCAATTAAACATTCTGTTTCTGAGTAAATGCTTTCTAATTGAATTGTTGATTTGTTGATTTGTTGATTTGTTGATTTAGCTTTACTCTTTAACTGATTACTAGGTACTTCAAACTCACAACTAAATAATGCCCATAAATCATCAGGATTATAAATCAATTCCTTTTTATTGTTCACCGTTGCAATGGCTGGTAAACCAATTCCTTCTTTTACGTCAGTTATTTTTTGAATGAATTGAGTTTTGGTTTTTTCGTCTTTATTAATCCAATCTTTTGGTGCAATATTTTGTATAAAAAACGATTTGATCACCGCGTTTTCAAAGTCTTCAAAGTTATCGTTACTAATAACAGAAACCCCAACAGAACTTCCTTGATTAGCGGGTTTTACCACAAAAGGAAAACCAACTTGTTTCTTTACATTTTGGTATATATTTTTTAAATGATGGAGTTCCGATTTTTGAAACGATAAATATTTCGGAACATTCATTCCAGCACTTTGCATCAATTGTTTTTGCAAGCGTTTGTTCATTCCTAAAGAACTTGGCATTATTCCAGAACCACTGTATGGAATGTCCATAAATTCTAACAAACCTTGTATCGTTCCATCTTCGCCATTGGCGCCATGAAGCGCTAAAAATGCAAAATCAATTAACCCTTTTAAGTCTTCGGCTTTTAAAGTTTTACCTAGTTTTTTGATCAGCGACTTACCATTGTCTTCATGAGCTGATGCTAAGTTTTCTGCATAAACTTGGACCTCGGTTTTTTGGTTTTTTAAAGCTGAAACTGGCGGATAAAAATCACGGATTGAACCTTTATATATAAAGTGCCAATCGAGCAAAATAAAATTATTAAAGCTATCAACAAAAATAGGAATAGCATCAAAAAGTGTTTTATCTAAATTATCATAAACTGTGCGTCCACCGGCAAACGAAACCTCACGCTCACGGCTATTTCCACCAAAAAAAATTCCTATTTTCATATATCAAATATTTGCTTCTCGTTTGATCGAGATAAACAGCATACAAACCTAAAATAAAATAAATGGATTGACTAATCTTTTTATCTAAATCATGTTGATAAGATTTGGATAGAAATTTTGAATATTGGATTTTGAATTAAATGAAATTGCTACCGTTGTGTTATAGCGCAGCGACACCAATAACATGTCAAACTCTTATTAAATTAAAGATAACCTTACATTTACCAATAATCGTCTGACGCTAGCAATGCTAAACCTATCGAAGCGTCTGACGGTTTGGAAAATTAACTTTATTAAAACAAGATAATTACTAAATTGCAGAACAAACAAAATTGTTAATTATATAACAAGCCTTAGGCATGAAATACATACTCGCTATTTTATTTTTTATACCAAATATAATTGCAGCACAAATTGCAAATCAATATGCCGATGCGCTTACAGCGAAGTATGAGCAAGATTTGATAAAAGCAACCCAATTACTAAAACCACCATTTTTAACTACAAAAAAAACAGAAGAAAATGGACGATTAATTGAATTCGATGGCTTTGGCGACAATGGTTTTCCAGAGTTTAAAACAACCTGTTCTAATATTGGCCTTGCTGCCACCTTAAATACCAATCAAGTATGGCCAAGTGGAGTTTTAGGATTAAATTTAAGTGGAATCGGATATAATAAATTAGGCATGTGGGATGGTGGAGGAGTGAGAATTTCTCATAGAGAATTTTTGGGCAGAGTAATAAATATGGACACTTCATCCAGTTTATCTTCTCATTCAAATAATGTGGCGGGATTATTAATAGCTGCTGGTTTTAATCCTAATGCTAAAGGATTGGCTTATCAAAGTAATTTAAAAGCTTGGAACTTTACTAATGATAGAACAGAAATGGCATTATTTGCGAATGATTTATTGGTTTCTAACCATTCCTATGGAAATGCAGCAGCATGGATATTTTCAGGAGGTTTTCAATATTGGTTAGGCGACACCACATTAAATGCCACCAAAGATTGGAAATTTGGATTTTATGATACAAGAACCAAAGATTTTGACAGTATTTCGTGGGCAAATCCAAATTATTTAATTGTAAAAGCAGTTGGAAATGACCGGGGTAATTCAATAGCAGCAGGTTCTCCACATTTGATTTGGAACGGAACCTCTTTTGTTTTATCAACAGCAAATAGAGATACTGTTGGCCCTTATGATTGTATTGTAACTTATGGAACTGCTAAAAATATTTTAACTGTTGGTGCTATAGATATTTTACCAAATGGATTTGTATCTGCACCTTTAAATACGATTAGTTATAGCAGTTGGGGACCCACCGATGATGGAAGAATAAAACCAGATATTGTTTGTGGAACAAACTCCACCTTTACTCCCACTAGCACAAACGATTCATCTTATAGCTCTTTGGGTGGTACTTCCATGGCTGCTCCAGGAGCAACAGGTTCATTGTTGTTGGTACAACAACATTTTTATAATTTAAAAAACAGATTTATGAAATCCGCTACTTTAAAAGGATTGGCTATTCATACTGCAACAAATTGTAAAACTACTTTAGGACCAAACTATGAAAGTGGTTGGGGATTATTAAACACTGCAAAAGCTGCTCAAACTATCAGTGATTCTGTTAAAAACATCATCAAAGAATATAATTTATTAAATAGTGATACTTTTAAATTTATTATTTCTGTAAATGGATTAGATACTGTAAAAACCACTTTGTGTTGGACCGATCCACCAGCAATTGCAAGTGCTCCCGCTTATAATGATACCATACCAAAATTGATCAATGATTTGGATATTCAAATCATTAGGAACTCAAATAGTCAAGTTTATTTGCCTTATATTTTAAATCCAAATAATCCAAGTGCATCTGCAACAAATGGAAATAATTTTAGAGATAATGTAGAACAAATTTATTTGCCAAACTTACCAAGTGGCACTTACACTATTTTGGTAACTCATAAAAACAATTTGCAAAACAATGCACCACAAGCATTTTCATTAGTTGGAAGTGGATTTGTATTAACGGCTACTTTACCTGTAAAATGGCTGAATTTTGATGGTATAAACCTGGGAGATAAAGTTCAATTAAATTGGAGAACAGTGAATGAAGTAAACAACGCGGGATTTGACATTGAACGTTCTACCAATAATCAAACCTTTGGGAAAATAGGATACGTTAAGGGATTTGGAAATACGGTTGTAATTCAAAAATACGATTTTATAGATGAGCTAAATAATTTTACAAATATTGATCCATTTAGCGATAAATTATATTATAGATTGAAACAAATAGACTATGATGGAAACTATCATTATTCTAGAACCATTTCGATAGATGCTCCAAATATGTTTGGTGTATTTGTGTATCCAAACCCATTCAATGAATCTTTAAATGTTGCTATCAATTCTAATATTTCAAATCAAAACTGTGATGTAAAATTATTGGATTTGAGTGGAAGAGAATTAATAACCAAAAGTTTTACCACAAATAACAAAGAATTTATTTTTGAAATGAAAGAGGTAAATATGCTAAATCCCGGAATTTACTTTATAAGAATTATTGTTAATGGTAAAATATTTACAAACAAAATAATTAAGATTAACTAGCCAATCATATTCCACCATTGAGATATTATTTTGAATAAAAATTCAAAAAAGGAAAGTCCTGCAAAAACAGTGGTGGCCCAAAAACCATTACTTATAATTACACTTAATATAAACATCCGCCAATCGTGAGCAGTTAATCCATTGTATTCAAAATTTCCTTTGCGTCTAAAAGCTACGGCCACAAAAGGATTGAAATAAATGGATAAGAAAACGAATAAAAACAAATGACTTTTTCTAAGTAAATTTACTAAAAATAATTTATAACCTACACTTTCATTACTTTTAATAATGGCATTCATTTTCTCTTTTGAATATTCTATTCCTAAAAAATCACGTTTTAAATAATCGTAAATGAGGAAGTAAAACCAGCAAAATAAAAATGATAAAACCACCATGACGCTAAATCCATAAATAACTCCTAACTGGTATAAAGCAAATGGGTACAACACAAAATCGAAACTATAATTAATAATAGTAAACGTGCTAGCGCCTGTTAAAAATAATAATATTCGGTGTAAAATAGGTTTCATTTAGTTGAATGCAATACTATATGTTTTTAGGTAAAAAGCTGGATTTAATTGCTGCTTAAAATACCTCAATGATTCCACTCCTCTGTCTTCTTGAAAATTAAAATATTTAAAGTTTTGTTCTACTAATTTAGTTGCCAATTCCTTTAATAAATATATTCCTAAACCATTAAATGTTTTAAAAAAATGTCCAACGATCCATTCATTGTTTAATTCTTCATAAATGATTAAACCGCTTAATTTTTGCTTGGTATATAACTTCAATATTTTTAAATTGAATGATTTGTTCGTGTCCAAACATTTTTGAAAAGCCAGCCATTCTTTTTGCAAATTGGCATTATTCAAATTACTTTTATCTGATTTTATTTGCATGCAATCTTCACAAAAAACCTTTAATTCATCTAAATCATCAATGTCATTTAAATTGAATATTTCGACAGTTAATCCTTCGTTTTCCTTGATGGCTTTGCTAATTGAATTGCGTTGTTTTTTATATTTGCTACCTTGCAATAAAGCAATATCTGAAAGCTGATAAATGTATTCAAAATCGTCCAAGTCTTCTACTAATTTTAAATTTGGAATATTCGTATTTACGGAAATATTTGGACAATTAATTTTTAATTGAAATACCCCTAACTTTACTATTTCATTTTTACAAATTTCAATTAATTCCGGTGTTAAATTTGAAGTTAGCAAATGTCCAAATGCCATACCAAATGGTGGATTTAATAAAACCAAAAGAAGTGAATTACCGAATGTAAAATAATGAACTTTTGAAGTATCATTCCAGAAACAAATGGTAGAAAGTAAAAAATCTGAAGTTGGAATGATTGACATTTTACTTAATTGCGCGGCATAATGATTGTTATTTAAAACTGATTCATTTTGTTCAAATAAGGAATTGTCATTTATAAAATTCAAATTATTTTTTTTAGGAGTTCCTGCACATTGTTCAATAATCTTGCCGACAAAATTTACAAGTAAAATAGTCAGTTTTAATTGATAATATAAACAACAAAAAAGACTGTTTCTTGTTTGAAACAGCCTTTTAATTACTTCATTACTATAATTTTAAAAATTAAATGCCAAACCCGTTTGCATGGTTCTAGTATCGGCAACTTTTGCAGTTTCAAACATAGGCACTAGGCCAAAATTAGTAAAAACACTTATATGATTATAACCAATTCTAAGAGTGGCATCTGCTCTAAATTTGTTTACAAAAAAATCTGAGCTATAACGTTTTTCATATTCAACTCCATTATTACTGTATTCAGTATAAATTGAATTGCCAATATTATAATTTATTATAACACCTGTTGCAAAATAAAAATGATTGTCGTTTTTGTTACAACTACTATTTAATTTAATTAAAAAGGGAATAGTTAAGTTAAATTGGCTCAATCTGCTAGTTGTTAAAGTTGCATCTGTTGCTTTAAACGCTAATACTTTTGTGCTTTCACCGTCAATTAAAGTGTCTTTATTTTTAAAACCATAATGGTCAAAACTAAATCCAAATCCTGTTGTAAGTGCCATATAACCTTTTATAATTGGCAAGTCAAAATCACCAAAATTGATTGCAAAACGCCATGAACTTCCTAAGTTAGTTTCTAAGTATTTATTGGAAGGGTCTAAAGTATTATTCATATTCGGAGTAACAAATGTACCAACACCAAATTCAAATCCACCAAATGCTTCGGTCATATCGTTACTATGCTTTTTATATTTATTTTTAGGTTTTATTGAAATTTCGCCTTTAACATGTCCTGCATCATCGTCAATTTCATCGCCATTTACTTTTTCAATTTTTGACGCGCCACTTAGGTTTTTATCTACGTTTTTTGGATTTCCGGCATACTCAATTTTTGAAACTCCACTTGCTTCAGCTTTTAAATTATTTTTTACAGTTGCAGCTATTTTAGAAGCACCATTTGCTTCCACATTTAAGTTTTCAAATGCCATTCCAATTGCATTCACTTTTGAAGCACCTGTAACTTCAATTTTTCCTTCAGTCGCCTTTCCATCTAAAGTTAATTTACTGGCTCCATTTATTTCAGCTTTTAGTTTTTCAACTTCTAAATTTAATTCAGATTTAGTAGCACCATCGGCATAAATTGTAAAACTTGCAGTTTTAAAAATACTGTCATTTCCCATTTTAATTTTGGCGTTTCCTTCTAATTTTAATTCTTGTAAACTATTAGCATAAATAGTAATATTAAGTGGTATGGCACCATTGAACTCAGCCAAATCGAAAGTAAGCGTATTGTTATTTATTTTGAATCCTTTGTTTAAATAAGTGGAAGAAAATTTCTTTAAATCAGTTTCATTGAAAGATAAAAAATTGGAATCGCATTTAATTAATTTGATTTCAAAATTAGCGGGAATGATCATTTTATTGAAATCAGGAATTGAAATTTTATTTTGAGCAATAGCCACCATGCTAAAAAATGATATTGATAAGGCGAGTATTATTTTTTTCATGAATTTATTTATTATTTTTAAGCTTAATACGACAACTAAAGTAATTTGTTACATTTAAGGAAAAAATATTTTATAAATATTGATTATTAACTACTTAAAAAATCTAAAATAATTAATAACAATCAATAAATAGCTTTGTGACTATTTATAGTTAAAATGTTGAAAACACACTTCTATAAATTACTAAATTGCAACCGTGGATTATTTAAGTTTATTAAACCCTAGTCAGCGGGCTGCAGTTGAAAACACCAAAGGACCGGTTATGATAGTAGCTGGAGCAGGCTCGGGAAAAACGCGTGTATTAACTTATCGCATAGCGCATATATTAAAGCAAGGAACCGATGCATTCAATATTTTAGCTTTAACATTTACCAATAAAGCCAGTAAAGAAATGCGAGAACGTATTTATTCAGTAGTAGGTTCCGAGGCTAAAAATCTATTTATGGGAACTTTTCACAGTATTTTTGCTCGAATATTAAGAGTGGAAAGTGAGCGAATTGGTTACCCCCGAAATTTTACCATTTACGATACCGATGATGCAAAAAGTTTAATAAAAACAATTGTAAAAGAATTAGGCTTAGACGAAAAATTATATAAACCTGCTGGTGTTTTAGGAAGAATTTCGGCTGCTAAAAATGCTTTGGTCAATGCGCGTGAGTATATTTCCAATGATGAAAACAATGCTTTTGATGAAAGTAGCGGAAGACCCCTATTCGGAAAAATTTTTCAAACATATCAAGATCGTTGTTTTAAAGCTAGCGCAATGGATTTTGATGATTTATTATTAAAAACATTTGAACTTTTTAGGTTTCATCCCGATGTATTGCATAAATACCAACATCAATTTAAGTATATCATGGTGGATGAGTTTCAAGATACAAATCAGGCGCAATATGCCATTATAAAAAAACTAGCAGCGGTTCACCAAAACATTGCCGTTGTGGGCGATGATGCACAAAGTATTTATGCATTTAGAGGAGCAACCATTGCTAATATATTGGGTTTCCAAAGAGATTTTAGTGACACACAAGTTTTTAAATTAGAACAAAATTACCGCAGTTCACAAACAATAGTAGAAGCCGCAGGAGGTTTAATAAAACTGAATAAAGACCAAATCCCTAAAAAAGTTTTTACCACAAATGACATTGGCGAAAAAATAAAAGTTTTAAGAGCATTAACCGATAACGAAGAAGGCCGCATGGTAGCTAGTTCCATTTTTCAAGAAAAAATGAACACGCATATCATGAATAAAGATTTTGCTATTTTGTACAGAACCAATGCCCAAAGTAGATCTTTAGAGGAAGCATTGCGTAAGCTGAATATTCCTTACAGAATTTATGGAGGATTGAGTTTTTATCATAGAAAAGAAATAAAAGACATTTTAGGATATTTACGTTTGGTGTTAAATCCAAACGATGAAGAAGCATTGAAACGAATTATCAATTTCCCTGCTCGAGGAATTGGAAAAACTACATTAGATAAATTAACTGTTGTATCATCGGAACAGGGAATT
This sequence comes from Bacteroidota bacterium, assembly GCA_947456185.1. Taxonomy (GTDB): domain Bacteria; phylum Bacteroidota; class Bacteroidia; order UKL13-3; family UKL13-3; genus JAAFJM01. The sequence goes on from CANGPW010000019.1 coordinate 32,808, forward strand.
AGTTTGTTTGAAACATTAGAAAGAGCAAGAGAATTTGGCTTTAAAGGTGCTGAAGTTTTAACAGATTTTGCTATGATGATTCGAAGTTTTCAAACCATGTTGCAAAAACCTGCTTACGATGTTGCCATGCATATATCAAAACAAACTGGACTACTAAAAGCATTATATGAAGATAAAACAGTAGAAGGAATAGCAAGGTATGAAAACATGGAACAACTATTAAATGGTTTAAAAGAGTTCAGTGTGGATGACAGCGTAGATGAAGATGGCGTTCAGAAATATGGTATTTTGGAAGAATACATGGCCGATATTGCTTTGCTTACAGATGCTGACAATGACAATCCTGCAGATAACGATAGAGTTACCATGATGACAATTCATGCATCAAAAGGATTAGAATTTAAACATGTATTTATAGTTGGATTGGAAGAAAATTTGTTCCCTTCACAAATGTCGTTAAACAGCAGACAGGAATTAGAAGAGGAACGTAGGTTGTTTTATGTAGCAATTACAAGAGCTATGAATAAATTGACACTTTCATTTGCTACAAGTAGGTTTAAATTTGGTACAATCAATAACGCGGAACCAAGTAGATTTTTAAGTGAATTAGATCCACAATATTTACAAATGGATGCTATATTCAGTAAAGGAAATCAAGAAATGAGTGTCCAAAGTAGAACAACAGCTCCACCATCTCGTTTTGGAAAGACTTTGTCGCCATCTAGTAAAACCGCTGTATCTACTGTTGGTCAAAGATTTAATACACCAACTAAACAAGCTAATGCAGTTCCACCACCAGTAGATCCTAACTTTATAGGTGACGACACAAAAAACATCCAAATACAACAAAAAGTTGAACACCAACGATTTGGATTTGGAATTGTAATTAATTTAGATGGCGTGGGTGAAGGTAAAAAAGCAGAAATTGAATTTGAAGAATTTGGCAAAAAAATGATTGTATTAAAATTTGCTAAATTGAAGTTATTATAAATATTTTTCCACTTATTTATAGCTGTAAATCACTACAAACAAATGAACATTGAAAATTTTGATAAATTTTGTTGATAGCTTTGTGATAAAAGCTTAGATTGCGACATTATATTTGAAATAGAAAAAAATAGCATGCAATCAGAAGTTAACATATGGACTATAGTTAAAAGCTTATTACACAAATATGATTGTGTAATAGTTCCAGGCTTAGGCGGATTCATAGCGCACCAAGAAAATGCAGTTATTGATCCGGTTTCTATGGTTATCATTCCACCTTCGAAGCATATTACTTTTAATGCTCAATTATTAATTAACGATGGTTTGTTAGCTTCTCATATAGCCAATTATTTAAAAATTGATTATGTAGATGCAGTAAAAATTCTAGACATTGAAACTAATAATTTCAATCAATCATTGAAAAGCAAAAGCCAGTTTCAAATAGAAGGTTTAGGAAATTTCACACTTAATGCTTCTGATAATTTTTTATTTACTCCAGAGAAAAATGCTAACTTTTTAAACCAATCATTTGGTTTAGCTCCAGTAAAATTAAATCAGTCGAGTACATTAAAAACAAGCAAAATTATTCAATCTGAAGAAGTTTTAAGTAAAACCATTATAACAAATAAAAAAAACAATTTGTTAAATTTAGGTGCTGAAAATAAAAACTCGAAAATTAAATCCGAAACAGTAAAAAATAAAAAACCTAGAAGAAATAGAAATGGTTTAACTTTTACTGCCATTGGAACTTTTTTAATATTGATTTTAGGTTTAAACGCATATATATTTTTACAAGAAGGAAATTTAACTCCAATTAGGAATAAATTTGATGAATTGAACTTAGGAATAAAAATAAAATCAATTTTTGATACGAATAATTCAATTGAAAAATTAAGTGTAAAAAGCAAAAAAAGTTCAACAGAATTATTGGCTGTTTACAATCCAGAAAACACTGAAAAAACAGCAAAATTTAATATTGAATTATTTCCTGTAAATTACAATATCATTGAATATCAACTATTCGATAGTTTATTTTGTATAGAAAATTCAATGAATGAAATTTTGTTTGATACAACTTCAATTATTACATCAGATTCTTCATTAAATGAAATTGAAAATGCTATTTCAAATCCAACAAATACAGTACATTCAACTACTTATTACATCATAGCTGGTGCATTTAAAGATGAAAATTATGCATTAAATTTATCAAAGGAATTGATGAAGGAAGGATTTGTAAATTCAGAGGTAATTCTGAATCCAAGAGCAAAATCAAAATACTTAAAATATTTTGTAACTTATACAAAATTTGATGAAATGGCTAAAACTACAATTGAGTTAGATTCAATCAATGAAAATGAGAATTCAGATGCTTGGATTTATATCAGTAAATAATAAAAATCTTCTTCTCTTTTAATACTATCATTGCCATCTATGAGCATAATTGAATCAACTGACAATGACAATATAACTTTTAACCTTGCCAGTGATTTAGTAAAAAATACCAATATTAGTTTGTTTTTAACTGGAAAAGCTGGAACAGGAAAAACAACATTTCTAAAACATATTCAAAACACCTGTAACAAACGATTAGTTGTAGTGGCCCCAACTGGTGTAGCCGCAATCAATGCTGGTGGAGTTACCATGCATTCTTTTTTTCAATTGCCATTTCTTCCTTTTATAAAAGATGCAAACCATGGATTTGGACAAGTAGAATGTGTAAATAAATTTACTCATTTTAAAAATGTAAAATTTAACCGTGAAAAAATAGATTTATTGATAGAACTCGACATGCTTATCATAGATGAAGTAAGTATGTTAAGAGCCGATATGCTTGATTGTATTGACGAAACCTTAAAGTATTATAGACGTAGTCAATTACCTTTTGGTGGAGTTCAAGTTTTATTAATTGGCGATATGTTTCAATTACCTCCAGTAACCAGTGAAAATGAATGGACACTCATGAGTCAATATTATAAAAGTCCATTCTTTTTTAGCTCTGAGGTATACCAACAATTAAATCCTGCACACTTAGAATTGAATAAAATTTACCGTCAAAAAGAAGAGCGTTTTATTAATTTGTTGAATAATATTAGGCATAATAATATGGATGATTACGATTTTGAATTACTTCAAGAACGTTATGATCCTGAAGCCGCAAGATACCAAGATGGCTTAATTACATTAACAACTCATAACCGCACTGCCGACAATATGAACCAACAAAAGTTGGCCGAAATAGAATCGGAAGCCATGTTATTTGAAGGTGAAATAAATGGCGATTTTAACGAAAAGGCTTTACCTGCAGAAAAGGAATTGAATTTGAAAGAAGGCGCCCAAATTATGTTTATAAAAAACGATTTGGAAAAACGCTATTTCAATGGAAAACTTGCCAAAATAAAACGAATTGCTAAAGATGAAATTATCGTAGAATTTGAAAATGGCAGTGAATTAAAAATTGAGAAGGAAACTTGGAAAAATATTCGTTATAATTTAAATCGAGATGAAAATCAAATAGAAGAAGAAGAAATTGGTAGTTTTAAACAGTTTCCAATCAGATTAGCTTGGGCCATTACCATTCATAAAAGTCAAGGTTTAACATTTGATAAATTGGCAATTGATGCGGGTGCTTCATTTGCTGCTGGCCAAGTTTATGTGGCTTTGAGTAGATGTAGAACTTTTGATGGTTTAACTTTGTTGAGTAGAATTTACCAAAATAGTATATTAAGTGATGAAAGAATTGTTGAATTTTCATTGAAACAATCAAGTGAGCAAAAGCTAATGGATGGTTTGGAAGATGCTAAATTTGAATTCAGTTTATCGCAATTATATAAAACCTTTGATCTACGAAAAGTGCTAAAAGAATATACTTTATTTGAGGCTTATACTGCTACCAAACAAATTCCTGATAAAGAAGAAACCTTGCAACATTTGTCGGCTATGATTAGAAATTTAAACGAGCATAGAATTGTAGCTGATAAATTTAAAATAAAAATAGAGCAAATTATTAAACAAATGCCCATTGATGAAAATCTTTTGAGCGAAAGAGTAAAAAGTGCCAAAATATATTTTGCGCAAAGAATATTAGACGATGCTTTCAAACCATTGCAAAGCTTAGAAAATAATTTAAAAGCTAAAGCTAAAACCAAACAATTTATTACCAATTTACAAAAAGTAAAATCGTATACTTGGAAACGAATTCACGATATAGAAACTGCCGCATTAGGTACATTTGATTTAAGCATCAATGCCATTGATAAACCATTAGATGTTAACATTTCCGCTGCACAAAAAACAGTAAAAGTAAACTCAAAAGAAGAAAGCTTTAAATTATATAAAGAAGGAAAAACCATTCATGAAATTGCTACATTCAGGGGAATGGCATCTTCAACAATTGGTGGACATTTGGCTCATTACGTAGATTTAGGTGAGCTTGATGCACTTGATTTTGTTAGTCAAGAAACAATACAATTGGTAGAAAAATTAATTGCCGAAGGCAAAGAAAGATTTGGTGAATTAAAAGCTGAATTACCTGAAGAAGTTACCTACGACCAATTAAGAATGGCGGTTGCCTATTTGAAGAATAAAAAATAAAAAATATTAAAACTTATATGATGATAAAAAAAATAGCAAGCTATTTAACCTTTTGGAAAAAAGACGAAGCTAATAAAACAGCAAACTTTAACTTAAAAGTAATGCATAAAATAAACAAGATTTCAATTTTTATTTTCCTGCTTGCAATCGTGTTTTTATTAGTAAGATATTTGATTGCACTGGTTTAATTATAAAAACCGTCTGACGCTTTACCAAAGCTATGGCCTTGCTCAATCGTCTGACGGAAGTTAAACCAACTCCCCTAGTTCCTCATCAATTTCTGAAACGATAATGTCTTTTTCTATTCTCAAATTATTGATAATAAAAGCTTGTCTGTCCATGGTATTTTTACCCATGTAATATTCCAATAATTTTTGAATGGTGATGTCTTGATTTAATAACACAGGTTTTAAGCGCATATCGCTGCCAATGAACAAACCAAACTCATCAGGACTAATTTCTCCTAATCCTTTAAATCGGGTAATTTCGGGTTTGCCTTTAAGTTCTTGAATGGCATTTTGTTTTTCGGTTTCACTATAACAGTAAAATGTTTTTTGCTTGTTTCTAACCCTAAACAATGGCGTTTCCAATATGTATAAATGTCCGTTTTTAACTAAATCAGGAAAAAACTGCAAAAAGAAAGTCATAATTAACAAACGAATATGCATTCCATCCACATCGGCATCGGTAGCA
>CANGPW010000020.1 GCA_947456185.1 Bacteroidota bacterium
GGAATTATAAAGGCAGAAAACCAATATCAAGTATTCTCAAATGTGAATGGTATTATTCAACAATATTTGGTAACAGAAGGCGATATGATAAAAGTGGGAACACCAATAATTGCTATACAAAACGAAACATCTAAGTTAAATTCCGATAATGCAAAATTAGCGGCCAACTATAACGATTTTGATGCCAATCAAAGCAAATTAAATGAATTAAAAACAAGTATTGATTTTGCTAAAAACAAATTTTTAACCGACTCTTCTTTATTTGTTCGTCAACAAAATTTATGGAAACAACAAGTAGGTTCGCAAGTAGATTTAGAGTTAAAACAATTGAATTTCCAAAGCTCGAAATCAAATTTACAAGCTACTTTAATACGATATTCTGATTTAAAAAGACAATTGAATTTTGCTTCGCAACAATCAAAAAAAAATTTAATGATTGCTGAAAAACAATTGGGCGATTTTGTGATAAAGAGTGAAATAGAAGGTAAAGTTTATAGCCGTTTAAAAGAAAAAGGAGAAATGGTAAACGTTCAAACTCCTTTGGCAATAGTGGGTTCGGCCAATCAATTTAAATTAGAACTTGAAATAGATGAGTTTGATATCGTTAAAATTAAAAAAGGTCAATTGGTTTTAGTTTCGCTCGATAGTTACAAAGGTGAAGCTTATGAAGCAGTGGTTCAAAAAATTAATCCAATTATGAATGAACGCACTAAAACATTTATGGTAGAAGCATTATTCACCAAACAACCCATTACACTTTTTCCAAATTTAACAATAGAAGCAAACATTTTAATAACTACTAAAAAAAACGCACTAACATTACCTAGAAATGTAGTAAGTGAGGATGGTTTTGTAACAAAAGAAAATGGCGAAAAAGTAGCGGTAAAAACTGGCCTAAAAGATTACAATAAAATAGAAATAATTAGTGGCATTTCTGCCAATGACGAACTAATTGTTCCAATAAAATAATGAATATTAAACTAATCATTAGCATTGCCAAATCGTTGTTGCTTGCACGTTGGAAACAAACGCTAGTAGCGGCTATAGGCGTAACTTTTAGTATTACTATGTTCATAACTTTACTTAGTTTTATGAGCGGTTTAAACGATTTATTGGATGGTTTAATTTTGAATAGAACAGCTCATATAAAAATTTTTAATGAGATAAAAGCAAACCCAAAACAACCCATTAATTTATCAAAAAAATTCAAAGAAAATTATAACTTTATACAATCTATAAAACCTAATGGCGCCCGACAAGAAATTTATAATAATGGAGCTATTTTAAAAGCGTTAAAAGCGGATAATCGAGTTATGGGAATAGCACCTAAAATTACTGCTCAAGTGTTTTATAATGTTGGCACAATAGATATAACTGGAGTAATAAACGGAATAGATGTAGAGGCAGAAAACAGGTTGTTTTTCTTTAAAGATTATGTTACAACGGGTAATTATATTGACTTATTAAATGTGCCAAATAGTATTATTTTAGGAAAAGGAGCTGCCACTAAAATGATAGCAAACATAGGCGATGTAATACAAATTACCACTCCAAAAGGCGATAGAATTCAACTGAAAGTGGTTGGTTATTTCCAATCGGGATTACTAGAATTAGATAAAGTTCAAAGTTATGCTTCGTTAGCCACTACCCAAAAATTATTAGGCAAACCCAATAATTATATAACCGATATTCAAATTAAATTATTTGATATCACGCAAGCACCAAAAATAGGCAAAGAATATGCTAAAATTTTTGGTACAGATGCCGAAGATATTCAAACTGCAAACTCACAATTTGAAACAGGAAGTTCCATTAGAACTTTAATTTCATATGCAGTTGGCATTACCCTATTAATAGTTGCAGGATTTGGCATTTACAATATTTTAAACATGATGATTTATGAAAAAATGGACTCCATTGCCATATTAAAAGCAACTGGTTTTTCAGGAAAAGATGTAAATGCCATCTTTATCATTATTGCGTTAAGCATCGGTTTCTTTGGTGGTTTGGTTGGCTTGCTTTTTGGCTTTGGATTGTCATCCGTCATTGATCAAATTCCATTCAATACAGCTTCATTGCCAACAATAAAAACTTACCCCATTAATTACAATCCAAAATTCTACCTAATTGGAACAATTTTTTCATTAGTTACTACTTATTTTGCAGGCATGTTTCCTGCTCGAAAAGCAAGTAAAATAGATCCTGTAGTAATTATAAGAGGAAAATAATATGAGCCAAATTGTATTACAAGCCGAGGGCATTAACAAAAGTTTTCACGACCCCATAACCATTCCTGTTTTAAAGGATATAAATTTTTCAATAAATAAAGGTGAATTTGTGTCGGTAATAGGAAAATCGGGCTGTGGCAAGTCTACTTTACTTTATATACTTTCCACTATGGATACTGATTACGAAGGAAATTTATTCATAGATGGCGAAAGCATGAAGCAGAAAAAAGAAGGTCAATTAGCATTGGTTCGCAATGCAAAAATTGGCTTTGTATTTCAGTTTCATTATTTACTAAATGAGTTTAGTGTGCTTCGCAATGTGATGCTTCCAGGTTTAAAATTAGGCACTTATTCTGAGCAAGAAGTGGAGCACAGAGCCATGGAAAAATTGAAGATTTTAGGCATTGAAAATGAAGCAATGAAAATGGCCAACCAGCTTTCGGGCGGACAGAAACAACGCGTTGCCATTGCACGTGCATTAATCAATGATCCATTGATAATAATGGGTGATGAACCAACAGGAAATTTAGATAAAAAAAATGGCGAAATAGTGTTCAATATCTTCCAAGAATTAGCCCATGAATTCAAACAAACTTTATTAATAGTAACCCACGATAATGAGTTTGCCAAAAGCACCGACAGAATTATAGAAATGCATGACGGACGGATAATAAAATGTTGAATTTTGGATGTTGAATGTTTGCCACAGATAACACAGATTATTTTTTTTAATAAAGCTTTCAATTTTCAAATGTTTGTAATTCATGCTAATGCATGAATTGATAAACCTTTGGCTTATTTAATATAACAAAAATTGTCACCCTGAGCGGAGTCCGATAGCTATCGGACGAAGGGCAACATCACTTATCTTCTCGCTAAGGCCATATCGGCAATGGTATTTCCAATGCTTAAACTACTTGTAGCTGCAGGGCTAGGCGCGTTTAAAATATGAATGGCATTTGGTTCTTCTATAATTTTGAAATCGTCAATTAAGCCACCCCATCTATCACAAGCTTGCGCCCTCACTCCTGCTTCTGCCGGAATCAAATCATCTTCTTGAATAATAGGAACTAATTTTTGCAAAGCTCTGGTAAATGCAGTTTTACTAAACGACCTATAAAATTCACCCATACCTGTTTTCCAATATTTAACAGCTACTTTTCTAAATCCAGGCCATGCAAGACTTTCCATGGTTTCAGTAAAATCAAAATCACTTTTTTCATAACCTTCGCGTTTAAAAGCAAACACCGCATTTGGCCCTGCTTCTACTCCACCATCAATCATGCGCGTAAAATGCACACCTAAAAAAGGAAAATTAGGATCTGGAACTGGATAAATTAAGTTTTTTATTAAGTGCCTTTTTTCTGGTTTTAGCATAAAATATTCACCTCTAAAAGGAATAATTCTAGTATCAATATTTTTGTTACTTAAAGCAGCAATTTTATCACTGTACAATCCTGCACAGTTAATGTATTGCTTGGCCTCAAATTCTTGTTGGCTGGTCATAATGGTAGCGAATCTATTATGGTTTTCTATCTTTTCAACCTTGTGATTTAAAAATATTTCAGCACCTTTTTCTTTAATTAAATCGGCTAATTTATTACAAACTACGCTGTAATCAATAATGCCAGTATATGGCACATGTATGGCTTTTACACCACGTAAATTTGGTTCAAAATCTTTTATTTTATCTTTTTCAATGATGGTGTTTTTTGTCAACCCATTTTCTAAACCACGGTTGTACAATTTATCTAATTCACCTATTTCACTTTCATCAGATGCCACCACCAACTTGCCACATAAGTCAAATGGGATTTCATATTCTCTGCAAAAATCAATCAGCATTTGATAACCTTGCAAACAATTCTGTGCCTTTAAACTTCCCGGCTTGTAATATAAACCTGAATGAATTACACCACTGTTATGCCCCGTTTGATGAGCAGCCACTTCATTTTCTTTTTCAATAATTGCAATTTTTAAACTGCTTTTTTTTAATAATAATTGATAAGCTGTAGCTAATCCAACTATTCCACCGCCTATGATTATGAAATCATATTTAAAATGTTTTTCCATCAGCTGAACGTAATTTTGATGCAATAAATATACTCAATAATGCCATTCCAATACTGAAATAACCTAAAATATCATAATGAACTAATTTACCGTTTATGTTAGTTATAACAACCCCCGCTAAAAAAGCTGCCACTCCATTTGCTAATTGCTGAATTGAACTATTAAAACTCATAAAACTGGCTCTAATTTTAGGATCTACAGCTCCTGTAACCATGGCTTGCATGGGAATAAATCGTCCTGAAAATACAAAGAAAATAGCCGAAACAGTTAGTACCATATAAATTGCCATAGGCTCCATGTTGGTTATTAAATAAACAGGAATTACATATAACACGGCTAAAATTGTAAACATTTTTAGCTTACCATATTTATCGGATAATTTTCCAATAAGTGGTGAAGTAAATAATGTTAATGCACCACCAACTAAATATATTAAAGGTAAATCTTCTTCGCGCAATCCAACATTACTTACCATATATGGGCTTAAAAATGGAATAATTGCAAAATGTCCCGTCATCATTACCACGCCAAATGACAAAGCCAATAAATTATTTCTGTTATTAAAAATGCCTTTTATATTTTGCATCACATTCATTTCAAAAGCAGCTAATTGAGTAGCTTTTGATTGGTGAGGAACATATTTTCTTACTAAAAAATATACAGGAATTCCCAAAATTGCTAAAAATAAAAAAGGAGCATGCCAACCTAAATAACTAATTTGTTTTGTTTGTGTTGCAATAAAAATTCCAAACGGAACTCCAATGACCGAAGCAATGCTAAAAGCTGCCATAATGATTCCCATGGCTCTTCCTCTTCGTTCAAAAGGAACGGCATCACTTACAATGGCTAAAATGATTGCGCCAAGCACACCACCAAATAATCCAGTTACAAAACGCGCAATTAATAAAGTAGCATAAGTTGGTGCCAATCCGCAGGCAAAAGTTCCAATTAAAAAACCAATAAAAATGCGCATTAAATAATTTTTTCGTTCAAATTTATTGATAATAAAAGTAGTAATAATTCCAGAAATAAATGCACTAATGGAATAGGAAGAAACTAATAATCCAAAATCAGAAGGTTCAATTCCAAATCGTGAAATAAGACTTGGACCTAGTGGCATCATGATCATAAAATCCATGATATTTACAAATTGGATAGCACCCAAAGTGTATAACATTATTCTTTCTGTTTTATTCATTTTATTTTTGCTGCAGTCTTTTTACCACAAGCCTATTAATATTAAATTTTATTTGTAAAGTAGTAAAATAATAAGTTTTATTTACTTCCAAATCCATGCATTTTTATTTTAGTTAATTTTCGTTTGGTGTCTAGCGAAAAATCGTTATTCATCATCCATTGATAATAACCCGGTTCATTTTTAAATACAAAACTTACCATTTTGCCTTTATGTTTTCCGAAATTAAAAATTTCATTTCCGTTATCATCATAAATCATTCGACCGGCCAAATCAACTAAATTAGCTTGTCCACTTGCTTTATGCAATGATTCCATGTCGTTTCCAAGACCTTCGTATTTAACAATTTGAGCTTTTAAAACTTCTAAAGTTGCAATGGTATCTGCTTCGGCACTATGTGCGTTTTCCAAGTTTTTATCACAGTAAAATTTAAAGGCAGCGCTTAAAGTTCTTTGTTCCATTTGATGGAAAATACGTTGAACATCTACAAATTTTCTACCTTCAATTTCAAAATCAACTTCTGCACGCAACATTTCTTCTACCAACATTGGAAAGTCAAATTTGTTTGAATTGAATCCGCCAAAATCACATCCTTTAAAGTATTCTGCATATTCTTTTGCATTTTCAGCAAAGGTTGGCATGTCTTTTACATCTTCATCAAATATTCCATGAATAGCCGAAACTTCTGCTGGAATTGGAATGGTTGGATTGAACCTTTGGGTTCTTATTTCTTCCGTTCCTTCAACGCTAATTTTTATAGTTGCCATTTCCACAATTCTATCTGAAGAAATGCTAATTCCAGTAGTTTCTAAATCAAAGATAACTAAAGGACGTTTTAAATTTAATGTCATATTTTTAAGTAAAATTTCATTGCAATAAACACTATGTTTAAAAATACTTATGAGACATTTTTAAACAAAAAATGCAGGGTCAATGAACTCCTGCATTTTCAAAATTAGTAATAAAATAATTGGTTAATATTCATCAAATCCACCAATTGTGGGTTCAGTTGGTCCTTCTACTTCATTGCTATCTGTATTTTTTTCAAACAATCCAAATTCATCGGCTTCATCATCACTAATTTCTGCACCAAATTCCTCAGCTTTGTCTAAGTATGATTTTGTAATTTCATCAAACTCACTTTCCACTAATCCAAACTTTTGAACTTTATCGTATTGTTTTGGAGCCAATCCTACCGACTTTCCAATTCTTGGGTAAGTAAATTTAGGATTTTCATTTACATCTATTCCAAAAAGTTCTAATCTCATAGTCCATAACGCCATAAAATCATACACATATATTATTTTTTGGTGAGGGTCATTGATGTATTGACTGAGCTTAGCATTTTTCATTTCTGGTATAGGATTTTCAGGATCATCTGTCATGTCCTCTAAAGTAATTTCTTGGTTTTTACGCCAAGTATCATTACTCATGTAAAATGATGCTAATTGCTTTTGATCAAACAAAATTGATTCTAAAATGATTTTATGAAAATCTAAAAATACTTGATTAGATTTAATTTCAATTACTCGATATGTGTCTTCGTAATCTTCAAATGTTAGTTTAAATTTATATACTGCCATTGCGTTTTATTTATTTGCAAATTTGATGTATTTAAAACAAATTACAAAGTGTATTTTACATAAAAAAAGAGGATCAATTTGAATGAACCTCTTTTTTGTATTCTATGATAGTATAATACTATTGTTTTTTTCTTATCAGTCTAAATTCTGCTTTTCTATCTAAACCTTCAGTTTGCAATTTATATTTTTTAACAAAAGTGTCACGTTCACTATAAATCAGAATTCTCCTACTTTCAATTTCATAAATTTTTACTAATTGACGTTTTACCGCTAAAGCTCTTTTTTCTGCAATTGTTAATTGAGTTATATCAGGCTTGTTATTATCAGCATGTCCAATGATAGCTAAATTTACAGAAGTATCTATTCTCATTATTCTTGCTATTTGAAGTAATAAAGGATATTGTTCTACGTGAACGTCATATTTATTTGGTGCAAAAGTTATTATTGGCAAACCATAACCATCATTATTCAAAGTTATAAAATCAGATACTGGAATAGAGTCAGATAATTTCATTAAATCTGTATTCGACTTTGATTTAAATGTTTCAGTTGGATAATAAAGACTTAACATTTGATTAAATCCATAAGGATCAGTATCTTCAGTGTCAGGAATACCATCATTATCGCTATCAAGGGTAACACCTTTTACACTAACTTTATATCCAGGTTTAGTATTTTGTTCTATATCTAAATAATCAGGAATGCCATCAGCATCAGCATCATTTTTCAACAAATTAGTGGCTGCGGTTGCTTTCTTAGCTAAATCGTCATACATATTAGCAACGGGATTCACCCAATCTATGTGTTCAGCTCTTTTACTTCCTGTAAAATTATAGGAAAGTCCAAACATGATGTTTCCATATATATCTGGAAATTTATAAGGATCTTCAAATAAATCTAAAAAATCAGATTTATTTACATGAATAACACCTTCAACGCCTAAATCAAATGAATTGTTTAATTTAAATTTCAATCCTAAACCAACGGGAACAGATACATTAACCTTTGTATTAGTAATTCTTGCAGTATCAGCACCTATAATAAATCTTTTATCAGTGATTGCATCATTGAAATTTATTGATAACCCAGAAAACAAGTAGAATATTGTATTTGGATTTCTTTTCCTGTAATTAACACCACCTAAATTAAACATTCCATGTACTGCTATTTGTGTAATATTATTAACAAATCCAAGGGCATTTTTAAATCCTCTATCATTTCTACCTGAGTAAACACCATGTAAACCTTGAAGTCTAATAGACCCAACATGACCAAATGAATATTTAAAACTACCACCAATAATTGGACTAAACACATCTTGATCAATGTCAAACATCGTATAAGTTCCACCATAATTTAATGTAAACGCCCATTTACTCATTTTAATATAACTAAATATATTAGAATCAATTTTTGATACTTTAGCAACATTAATTTTTGAAGAAATAGTAGCTTTTTTTGTTGATTTTACTGATGTGTTTTTAACCGTTTTAACTGGAGTACTTTTGGGCGATTTAATAGCAATACTTTTAACAGTTCTATTCGTATGTGATGCTGGCTTTTTTGATTGTGCAAGTGAAAATTTTGCAAACAAACAAATAAGTATAATTAAGACGTTTTTCATTGTAAAAAATTTTGAAATTTGAATATGCTAATTTACAATTTAGTATATAAAATAAAAGCCCCTTTTGGGGCTTTTATCTACATTTTATTGTTTATTGTACAAATAAAGCCATGAACCATGGTCTATTTCTCTTCTTGATTTTCTTAACATTTTTACCGCTAATTTTTCATCTTCGGTAGTTAAAGTAATTACTCTATAGTACTTAGAATCTTTTGATATATATATATTAGCATTAAAACCATTTCTGTTTATTTTGTTTTTGAACTTCTTTGCTAATTTCAATTTGTTAATACTATAACAACCAACTACCACATTATATACAAATTCAGGTTCAGAAATCTCTAAAGTATCAACTAAATATTTATTAGTTACTGCTTTTTTAACAGGTTCAACCACTTTCATTGGTTCAATTACTTTGATTGGTTTAACTACTTTGATTAGTTTAACTACTTTGATTGGTTCAACTATTTTAATTGGTTCAACTATTTTAATTGGTTCAACTATTTTAATTGGCTCAACTACTTTTGGAATATCAATTACTTTTGGAACGTCAATTACTATTGGAACTTCTATTACTTTTGGCAAACTAATAACAGGAATTCTATCAATTGCAACTTCACTTTTGTTAACTCTTGGATACACATAATTTACATAACTCCAATCTACTAGTTCTCTATTTTTATTAGTAGAAAATTTATACGAAATACCCGCATTTATATACAAATGATCATTTAAATCCTCTTTAGCGCCAGCACCATCAATCCAATAAGATTGATTATTATTAAAATCTACTCCAGCCAAAAAGTCCCAAGTAGAATTGATATGTTTCCTTGCTTGTGCACCAAAAACATAATTGGTAATTCCGGATTCTGTTAAATTAGATTTAGTATTGTTAGCATAAACTATTTCTGTAGAGTAATTTAAATTTCCAACTCCTAATACAGCATAATAATTCCAGCTATTTAAGTTTAAAGGCTCACGTAATAAAATAGGTTCAGAAAAGATTCTTCTTAAATTAAACAATCCTCTAAGTGTAACTTGACTCATTGTGGTATTGAAACTTTTTACATTGATTGGATCAGAAATAACTCCAATTATAGTACTTTCAGTATTATGCTCACCAGCTAAAATTCCATAATTATAAGCTGCTTGAACTGATATAAATTTATTTATTGAATACCTAACTCCAACACCACTCATTCCAGTTGGTTTAAAACCAATAGGTGAAAATAAGTAAGGTAAACCCACATTAATATCTGCACTCCAATGAGCATAATCTTTTCGAGTATTTGTTTTGTCATTGTTCTTTTCACCTACATTATTTTTTGATTCCCAATCAACTAAATTTTTACTTGATTTAGCGTTTAATTTATATGAAATACCAAAACTAGTATTTAAATAGGTATCTAATTTTTTGTCTGAAAAAGAACCATCCATATAATAAGTTTGCACATGGTTATATTCGCTTGAAACATTTAAATCAAATGATGGATTTAAATAATAACGAAAACCTAATCCCATTTGAACTATTCGCATTGGTCTTGAATTAAAATCTTTATCATTTGATATTGAACCATTAATTAATGTAGTACTTAGTTTCCAAAACTGAAAACTGCCCCCTAAAGTAGCATAGGGCATGAACTTAGATTGGGTTAAACCAAATAAATTACTCATATTAAACTGTAAACTTCCACCCAAATCGTAGAAAGAGTTTTTAAAACTAGCCACATCACTTACTAATCCGCCAGAGGGACTTAGTATTCCTGCAGCATTTCCTGTTTTTGCTTGGAATGTTTTTGATGCAAAACGCGCAGCAATTGACCAATTTTTATTAACAGAATATCTCAGACCAGCTTGATAAATTGCGGTAAAATCTGGTGAAATGGTAAAAAAAGTAACAGGAAGACCTAAGGATAGATCAGCACTAAACTTTGTTGAATTCTGAGCATTTATGTTTGAGGAAAATAAAATACTTAAAATAACAATTGGAATTTGTTTTAAATGATTTTTCATAATATTATTGTATAAAATTAAAATTATTGAAACATTTTACTTAATTGCAAATGTAATTTTATTAATTACAAATAAATTATTTTAAATAACTAATAAAATAAAATTTGTTTAAATTAAAGGACATAAATTTCAAGGATTACATTGTAATTTAATTTAAAATTGGAAAATGAAAACTAACTCTAATAAAAAAGAAAATAATACCTCCAATATCTATGTAGCATTAGATAATATTAGGAGCGCACAAAATGTGGGTTCTTTTTTTAGAACAAGTGACTCTTTAAGTGTAGATAAGATTTTTCTATGTGGAATAACTTCTGTTCCTCCTAATAAAGAAATATTAAAAACCGCTTTAGGAGCAACGGAATCGGTGAAATGGGAGCATTTTGAAAAAACTTCAAAATGTATTGAATTTCTTAAAGCACAAGGCTTTAAAATAATTTGTATAGAACAAACAGAAAAAAGTTTGATGTTAAACGAATATGAGTTTAATTTAGATCAAAATATTTGTTTAGTATTTGGAAATGAAATTGAAGGTGTTAGTAAGGAAATCATAGAAATGGCTGATGATTGTGTTGAAATACCTCAACTAGGAGCCAAACATTCATTAAATGTTTCTGTAGTAGGTGGAATTGTAATATGGGATTTATTAAATAGAAAATTAAGAAGAAAACTTTAAAAAATTATTTAATTAAAAAAATTTATTAATGCTTTTAAATTTTTAGCATTTAATATTGCAAATAAAAAATGACAAAACAAGCAATCAAAAATGGTGTGAAATACAAATTGAAAAAACTAATCAATTACTTTCTGAAAGGTTTATTAGTTTGTCTTCCTGTATTACTTACTTATTATGTTGTTTCAAGCGTAGTACTTTCCGTTGACAAGATGATTCCAATCGACATTCCTGGGATTGGTTTTATTGTTGTAATTGTTGGTGTAACTATAATAGGTTGGGTTGGGTCAAGTATAATTTCAAAACCTCTTTTTAACTTAATTGATGACTTTTTATCAAGTTTACCTTTTATTAAAATAATTTACACCTCTGTAAAAGATTTAATGGAGGCTTTTGTTGGTGAAAAGAAAAAATTTTCAAAACCAGTAATAGTAGAATTTACAGAAGGTGTATACAAACCTGGTTTTATTACACAAGATGATTTATTTGAAATAAATTTACCTGGATTAGTTGGCGTTTATTTTCCCCATTCTTATGCTTTTAGTGGAAACTTGTTTTTTATTGATAAAATTAAAATAAAACTTTATGAAGGAAACCCAACTGATTTTATGAAATTTATTGTTAGTGGCGGAGTTACCGAAATTGGAAATTAAATCTATTTTTTATATTGTTTATGAATTCTTGAAGCTTATACGCTACAAAAACATTCTTATCATTGTCATTACTCAAATTTTAAGTTATTATTTTCTTTCTCCATTAATTGGAATTGACGACATCTTATCAAAAAGATTTTTATTGTTAATTTCTGCTACTTTTTTATCGGCTGCAGCAGGCTATATTATTAATGATTATATGGATGTTAAATTGGATATGGTTAATAAACCTAAAGCAGTAATTATTGGAAAGAATATTAGTAGACGTTGGGCTATTTTATTGCATTCTGGGTTCAATATGCTTGCTATTTATTTGGCTTGGCAAATTTCTTACAGGGTTGCGGGTTTAGTTTTTACTTGCTCTCTATTGCTTTGGATGTATTCTCAATATTTTAAAAAAAGTTATTTGTTAGGTAATTTATTAGTTGCATTAATGACCGCTTCTACTATTATCATACTAATTCCTTTTGATGAAAATACCAATATTTATGCATGTATAGCCTATTCACTTTTTGCTTTTTTTAGTAATTTAATTCGTGAAATAATAAAAGATACTGAAGATATGCGTGGCGATTCAAAATTTAATGCTAAAACTTTGCCTATAAAATTGGGTATTCGAAAAACTAAAACCATACTAAATTATCTACAAATTATTTTTATTGCATCTTGTATTTTCTTAGTATATTTATTCCCAATAATAAGTTCTACCAATTATTTTATTTGGTTTTGTATATATATGTTGGCATTGGTTATCATTCCATCCATTTATTCTTTATATCTAATTTGGAATGCCGACACTAAAAAGCATTTTACTAAACTCAGTTTTCTTTCAAAACTAATCATGATTTTTGGTGTTATAAGTATGGTATTTTGGAGAGTGTTATAAAATCTAATTCTTTTCGAGTTTGATACTAATCATTATAATTCAAATGCTTTTATGTTGTGTAGCTTTTTTCAAATTCTATTTTTGCAACCTAATATTAAATAAATGTCTGTATTAGTTTTCTTTCTTGGTCATTGGTACCTTTCTTTATTTTCTCAAACATTTTATTTGCACAGATATTCTGCTCATAAAATGTTTACTATGAATAAATTTTGGGAAAAATTCTTTTATTTATTTACCTATATCACTCAAGGAGCTTCATACTTAACACCGCGACCATATGCCATCATGCACAGAATGCATCATGCTTATAGCGATACTGAAAAAGATCCTCATTCACCACATTTTTTTAAAGAAGTAGTGACCATGATGAAATACACCTATAAAATATTTAGTGGTATTCATAATAACAAATTCAAGTTTGATGAAAAATTTGACCGTAACTTTCCAGAATGGAAAGCAATTGATTGTATGGCTAATACTTGGACAAGCCGACTTTTATTTGGAACTGGGTATGTTTTGTTTTATGTAAATTTTGCTACCAATCCATGGATGTATTTATTGTTACCCATTCATTTTTTAATGAGTCCCGTTCATGGGGCTATCGTAAATTGGGCTGGACATAAATATGGCTACAGGAACTTTAATGAAAACGATTTTTCAAAGAATACTTTGGTTTTTGATTTTTTAATGTTGGGTGAATTATTTCAAAACAATCATCATCATGCAGGAGCCAGAGCTAATTTTGCTTCAAAATGGTGGGAAATAGATCCGGTTTATCCTGTAATTATTTTATTAGATAAAGTAAAAATTATTAAGTTAGTTAGGAATAAATAATTTTATTAGGCTTTGAACCTATCTTTTCATTTACTAATTTTAAAATAAGTTCTAATTGCTCATGGTGATTAATATTACTGTTATCAACCTCAATAGCATCATTTGCTTTCATTAATGGAGAGTCGTCTCTGTGTGAATCAATATAATCACGCTTTGTTAGGTTTGCTAAAACTTCTTCAAAAGTAGTTCCTTTACCTTTGCTCTTTAGTTCATCATATCTTCTTTGCGCACGAATATTAGGCTCAGCAGTAATAAATAATTTTAATTCAGCATCAGGAAATACAACTGTTCCTATGTCTCTTCCGTCCATAATAATGGCTTTTTCTATGCCAAATTGTTGTTGTTGTTTTACTAAAAATCTTCGTACTTCACTGATAGAACTTACATCACTCACAAAACCTGCAACTCTAGGATTCACCCTAATTTCTTCTTCAATATTTTCATTGTTTAAAAATGTTTCTTGAATTTGAGATTGTTCATCAATTTTAAATGAAATATTGATTTTAGAAAGAGCTGAATTTATTTCGTCAATATTTTTAAAATCCACATTGTTTTGAATAAAAAACAATGTTACTGCTCGATACATGGCACCGGTATCAACGTATTTATATAATAATATTTTTGATAATTCTTTAGCAATTGTACTTTTCCCACACGATGAATATCCATCAATTGCAATGATAATTGGCTTCATTAATTTTTCTTTTTATAAAACTCTTGCAAGTTAGCAATTATTGAGAAATGATTGGTAGCGTTTCCAGAATAAATAGAAGCACTCCCATATGAAAACATATATTTTTTTACTTTTAAGCCAAATCCCCAACTAAAACCTGCCCAACTTCTTGAATCAGGAATTGTCAATTCACGCCTTCTTAAATCATTGTAACCAAATCTTAAATGAAATCCTTGACCAAATAACAATTCTGTATTTATAATTACATGACTCATTAAATAATTTATTGAAGTAAAATCTTCTTGTATTGGCAATCCAGTTGATAAATCTATATTTCTATTATTTTTAGTTTCATTTTGATAAAGCAATCCTCCAATTTTTTGTAAATCGTGTGCTATAATTGAAATTCTTAAAGGATTATGAGCAAACTTTTTACTATAACCAATTTGAAAATTCATGGGGTACATTTGTCTATCAGCACCAGTAAATGTAGTGATTTGATATCCTAAATTATTAATAACAGCTGTAAAAACCGATAAGCTATCCTCACTTTTATAACTTGCTCCAACATCGGCAGCCATTCCAACACTTGAGTAAGTTTCTAATACCGAGTATACAAATTTTGCGGTAGCACCAATATTCCATTTATTCAAAATTCTGGAAGTAGTTATATGCATGGCAAATTCATTTGCAGCCGGAGAACCCGTATTGATGTTATTGATATCTTTTCCATCAAAAGTTCCGTAATTAATATACTGAACGCCTAACATGAGCGGTCCTGCTTTTTTTGAATTAAATACATAACCAAAATAACCTGAACCAATATCTGCTAAATAGTTTTGATAATTAAGCGTTAGTTTTTTATCCATATTTGCACTTAATAACGAAGGATTATTTATTACTAAACTCACATCGTTGTCGTTAGTTGCAATGGCGCTACCGCCTAGGGCTGCAATTCTGGCATTTGAATAATTGTTTAAAAATCCAAAAGGTACATATCCACCAATTTGGGCTTTTGCAACTGTTGAAAATAAAAGAAAAACTGCAACTATTTTATTCATTAATCATTTCTATTTTGGAAAATTCGCCTATAATTTAAAGTATTTAAACGAAACTTTTTAATTTTTATTTTTACAATAATAAGATAGATTCCAAGAAAAAAACTATTTTTTTAGTAAAATAGAAAATATGACTTTACAATTCCTTAATATTGCCTTTTTAAATTTATAAAATTATGTTTGGATTAGACCCAACGTTAACTTTTCTGCTTATTGTATGCTTAATTGCTGCATGTGCTTTTGAATTTATTAACGGTTTTCATGATACAGCAAATGCAGTGGCTACTGTTATTTATACTAACTCTTTAAAACCTTGGGTGGCTGTAATTTGGAGTGCCGTTTGGAATAGTGTAGGTGTATTTGCTGGCGGAATAACTGTAGCAATGGGAATTAGTTATTTAATACCAGTAGAAATACTAGCCGACCAAAATATATACCACAGTGTAGCATTAATAATGGCATTATTAATAACTGCTATTGTTTGGAATTTAGGCACTTGGTATTTTGGAATTCCTTGTTCTAGCTCACACACTTTAGTTGGCAGTATATTAGGGGTTGGATTAGCTTATTCATTTATTGCCGAAAAAAGTGGCAATTATGTTAATTGGAGCAAAGCAAGTGATATTGGTTTAAGTTTGTTGGTATCACCCATTGTAGGTTTTAGTTTAACAATATTAATTATGTACTTATTGAGGGTAAGTATCAAAAATAAATCAATTTTTAAAGCACCAAAAACCAATGATCCTCCCCCATTTATGATAAGAATGGTTTTGCTTTTAACTTGTACTGGAGTTAGTTATAGTCATGGAAGTAACGATGGTCAAAAAGGAATTGGTTTAGTGATGTTAATTTTAATTGCCATTGCACCTAGTTATTTTGCATTGAATCCAAATGTAAATTTACCAATAGTAAAGCAAGAAATTACATTGGTAAATACTATTTTAAATAAAACAATAATATCACAAATAACAAAAGAAGACAGTTTAGAAGTAGCTAAAGTAATTACAATTTCTAATAATGTAAATAATTTAATTTGTTCAAAACAATTAGAAAGTTTGACTGTAAATGAAAAATTTGAAGTTAGACAAGGAGCAATAAAATTAGGTAAAGAAGTAGAAAAGCTTACAAAAAGCAATACTATTCCTTTAAGTGATGAGGATAAATCAAGTATGAAAGCATCGGTAACTGGTGTAAAAACTATAACAGAATATTCTCCAAGTTGGGTAATCATTATGATTTCAATTTCACTAGGATTAGGAACCATGATTGGATGGAAAAGAATTGTAAAAACTATTGGAGAAAAAATTGGAAAACAACATTTAAATTATGCGCAAGGTGCTTCAAGCGAATTAGTAGCTGCAGCTACAATAGGAATGGCTACTGCATTTGGTTTACCTGTAAGTACTACTCAAGTTCTTTCTTCGGGAGTTGCTGGAAGTATGGTAGCAACAAAAGGTATGAAAAACCTACAAGGAGGTACAATTAGAAATATTGCAATTGCATGGATTTTAACACTTCCTGTTACTATTTTATTATCAGGTTTATTGTTTATATTGTTTAGAGCATTGGCAGGTTAATGATAAATAAAAATATTTAAATAAAAAGCACTTTCCCATAAGAAAGTGCTTTTTGTTTTTTATGTCTATTTTATTGGAAGTTAAATTAGTTTTATAAAAACCAAACACCTTGATTATTTGTTGAAAATTAAATATTATCAGGTCTCAAATGCTTGTCATTATTGGGTTTAACTGCGATATTAACATAGCTGTTATTAACTTTTAAAACTTACTAAAACTTCAATTTGTATTATTGTGAGGTAATAACAATTAGAAGTATTTAAAAAGAAAACTAGAAATAGTTTTTTAAATAATTTCTGGTTAATTATTATTTGTTTGTAATAAAATATTTGATATAATAAAGCATCCAAAAACTAATAATTAAAACAATAAATTAAATGCAAAATCAAGATGAGTTATTATTGAGAGAAAACAAAGATCGTTTTGTTTTGCTTCCAATAAATTATCCTAAAATTTGGGAACTTTATAAAAAACATGAAGCTAGTTTTTGGACTGCTGAAGAAATTGATTTAAGCGATGATTTGAAAGATTGGGCTAAGTTAAATGATGGTGAGCGTCATTTTATATCTCATATTCTAGCTTTTTTTGCTGCAAGCGATGGGATTGTAAATGAAAACCTAGCGGTAAATTTTATGCGCGAAGTTCAATTGCCAGAAGCAAGATGTTACTATGGCTTCCAAATAATGATGGAAAATATTCATAGCGAAACTTATGCATTATTGATTGATACTTATATCAACGATCCAAAAGAAAAGGACCGTTTATTTCACGCAATTGAAACTGTTCCAGCTGTAAAAAAGAAAGCAGAGTGGGCCTTACGTTGGATTGAAAATGGAACCTTTGCACAACGTTTAGTTGCTTTTGCTGCAGTAGAAGGAATATTCTTTAGCGGTAGCTTTTGTTCTATTTTTTGGATGAAAAAACGTGGACTTTTACCTGGCCTTACTTTTAGTAATGAATTAATTAGTAGAGATGAAGGATTGCATTGTGAGTTCGCTTGTTTGTTATACAGCATGTTAAGCAATCAGTTATCAGAAGAAGAAGTTCATACTATAATTGGCGAAGCCGTTTCTATTGAGAAAGAGTTTGTTTCAGAAGCATTGCCTGTTGATTTGATTGGAATGAATGCCAAATTGATGCAACAATATATAGAATTTGTAGCCGATAGATGGATAGCAGAATTAGGTTATAAAAAAATATATAATACTACCAATCCGTTTGACTTTATGGAAATGATTTCATTGCAAGGTAAAACCAATTTCTTTGAAAAGAGAGTAGGTGATTATCAAAAAGCTGGTGTGATGGGAGGAAAAGAATCTCATGCATTTTCTCTTGAGGAAGACTTTTAAAAAATTCAAATCATATCAGTAATTTTAGAAAAAAAATAGTAAAAACCAGAATTTTAAATAAAGTATTTCATTTAAAAGTAATTTATAATTCATAATTTATAATAAAAAGATGTTTGTATTAAAAAGAAACGGCAAAATAGAAAGTGTTAAGTTTGATAAAGTAACTGCTCGTATTGAAAAATTGAGTTACAGCTTAAGTCCATTAATTGACCCAATTGATGTAGCTAAAAAAGTAGTTCAAGGAATATATGATGGCGTACCCACAACTGAACTAGATAATTTAGCTGCTGAAACTGCTGCTTCATTAACTACCAAACACCCTGATTATGCTCTTTTGGCAAGTAGAATTGCAATAAGCAATTTACATAAAAATACCTTAAAGTCATTTTCAGAAACAATGGAAAAATTGTATAACTACACCGATATAGGAAGTGGTAAAAGAATTCCATTATTAGCTGAAGATGTGTATGAAATTATTCAAGCCAATGCTGAATTACTTGACAGTACAATTATATACGACCGTGATTTTGCTTTTGATTATTTTGGTTTTAAAACATTAGAAAAAGCATATTTATTACGCATAGACGGTAAAGTAGCTGAACGCCCTCAACACATGTACATGCGTGTAGCAATTGGCATTCACAAAAACGATATTGAAAACGTTATAAAAACTTATAATTTAATGAGTGAACGTTGGTTTACTCATGCTACTCCTACCCTATTTAATGCCGGTTCACCAAAACCACAAATGAGTAGTTGCTTTTTATTAACCATGAAAGATGATAGCATTGAAGGCATTTACGATACGTTGAAACAAACAGCAAAAATATCGCAAAGTGCTGGAGGAATTGGATTAGCTATTCATAATATAAGAGCAACTGGAAGTTATATTGGTGGAACCAATGGAACTAGCAATGGAATTGTTCCTATGTTACGTGTGTTCAATGATACTGCTCGTTATGTTGATCAAGGAGGCGGAAAACGTAAAGGTGCTTTCGCAATATATTTAGAGCCTTGGCATGCTGATGTTTTTGCTTTTCTGGATTTACGTAAAAACCATGGTAAAGAGGAAATGCGCGCCCGTGATTTATTTTATGCATTATGGATTTGCGATTTATTTATGAAACGTGTAGAAGACAATGGTGAATGGAGTTTATTTTGTCCTAATGAAGCACCTGGATTAAGTGATTGTTGGGGTGAAGAATTTGAAACGCTTTACACCAAATATGAAGTTGAAGGAAAAGCACGTAGAACTATAAAAGCACAAGATTTATGGTTTGCTATCATGGAATCGCAAATAGAAACTGGCACACCTTATATGCTTTACAAGGATGCAGCGAACAGAAAAAGTAATCAACAAAATTTAGGAACCATAAAAAGCAGTAATTTATGTACTGAAATTATGGAATTTACTAGTCCTGATGAAGTAGCAGTCTGTAACTTAGCATCTATTGCATTGCCACGCTTTGTGATTGATGGCAAGTTTGACCATCAAAAATTATATGACGTAACCTATCAAGTAACGCTAAATTTAAATAAAATAATTGACAACAATTATTATCCGGTAGAAGAAGCAAGAAATTCAAACTTAAGGCATCGTCCTATTGGATTAGGAATTCAAGGTTTAGCTGATGTTTTTATTATGTTACGCATGCCTTTTGAAAGTGATGCTGCAAAAGAACTGAATAAAAATATTTTTGAAAGCATCTATTTTGCAGCTATGACAGCAAGTAAAGATATTGCAAAAAGAGAAGGGGCTTATCAAACATTTAAAGGTTCACCTTTGTCAAAAGGAATATTCCAATTTGATTTGTGGGATGTAAGTGCTACTGAAAACTGGAATTGGGAAGCATTACGAGCAGAAGTTATAGAACATGGTGTTAGAAACTCTTTATTAGTTGCACCAATGCCTACAGCTTCTACATCGCAAATATTGGGTAATAACGAATGTTTTGAGCCTTATACGTCAAATATTTATACACGCAGGGTATTAAGTGGCGAGTTTGTAGTGGTAAATAAACATTTGTTAAAGGATTTAGTTCAATTAGGACTTTGGACCAATGACATGAAAAATAAAATTATTGCTAGTAACGGTTCTGTACAAAACATTCACGAAATACCAGAAGACTTAAAAGAATTATACAAAACAGTTTGGGAAATAAAACAACGTAACTTAATTGATATGGCAGCCGATAGAGGTGCTTATATTTGTCAATCGCAATCTTTAAATTTATTTGTTGATAGCCCGAGCACCTCAAAACTAACTTCTATGCATTTTTATGCTTGGAAAAAAGGATTGAAAACTGGTATGTATTATTTACGCTCACAGGCTGCCACACAAGCAGTTCAATTTACTATTGAAAAACAAGGAACAAACGACATGGAACCTTTGGTTCCAGTATTTGAAAATTCACCTATTGTAAACGCCAATTTACCTATTGGTAACAATGTAGATGAAATAACAACTGACTTTACCGGACAAACTTGTACCATGGAAGAAGGTTGTGTTACTTGTAGTGCTTAATTAGCAGTTGGCAAATAATTCTCATTAAGCTTGTTGAAAAAATCCATAGAGTTACAAATTACTCTAAGGATTTTTTTAACCATAGTTAATAAAAAAGACACTTAATGCTCTTGTTTTATTTTAAAACCTTAGTTACTTTTCCAGAAGCTATTTCACAAGATTTTGGAAAGTAGACCATGGAGTATAAAGCAATTTGAAAATTATTAAATTAAATTATTAAAACTTAATCTTCTAAATCATGTTATTATAATAAATTCTCAAACTAAAATTAAAAAAATGTTCAAAAAATTTACTATCACAGATAAATTATTATTTGTAGCTTCATTTCTATCTTTAATGTTTTCGGAAATTCTTTATTTTCAAGGACACAAGGAAGATGGAACTTTTATAGGAATATGGGTTCCTTCCATATTAGCTTTTGGTATTTATTTAAAACTAATAAACAAATCCAAAAATGACTGAGATTATCCCCTATTTTGCAGGACTAATTACATTTCTTTTTAGTATTGCATTTGCCTTGGCAATAACCAAAGGTACAAAGAAAAAGTAGCCTGTTATTACTTTTGTATGTTGTTTGTAACATTCCAATCACCACAACCGCTTGGTGTATAAACTTATCACTTGTGTTCGGTTGTTGAGGATAACAAATGAATACAAAACTACCAACGAATACACAACTTATCGAAGTATGATTCTACAGGTTCAATATCAGAGTATAATTAACACTGCATTTAACTAATTAGCTACCATTATTTTCTTGCTATGTAACACATTTTCTCCATCTTTAATAAGCAATTGGTAATAACCATTATAAAGATTAAGGGCATTAAATACAAATCGGTTTAAACCAGCTTTGGCCCTTTCGGTGAGTAATAATGTTTCTTTGCCCTGCATGTCAATCAATATAAAATTCAATACTTTTTTCTCTTCATTGGTAAAGTCAATATTCACATATTCTTTTGCTGGAATTGGATAAATACTTACATCATTTAACTGTTGACTACGTAACTTTATTAATTCATCATTGCCCAATTTAGCATCTGTATTTTTACTTATACCAATCCAAGTTCTGTTATCGTTATTAAAACCAAAACTTCCGTTGTAAAATACTTTTCCTAAGTCGTTGTACTTGCGTTGAATTCCACTGTAATCGCCCCAACGTTCTACTGTATCACCTATTAAAACGATATTGCTTTCACCCACTTTCATGATGGCGGGAGTTGAAGGATTTAAATTCCTATCAACATACACCAAACTATTGCCTGGAAAACTACGTGGCGAAACATGGCTACAAGTAATCATGGCACTGTTATCGCCCAAGCCACTTCCACAATATGCAATGCTCGGATAACCATAGTCTATGGTATCGGAACTAATGATTTGCAACTTGGCATTTAAAGAATCATTACTCCAATAATTATCAATCGTAATCAAGTAAAATCCTGCAGCATTATACCTTGCATCTACTGAATTTCCCACCATATAAAAAATTCCATTTTCATACATGGCACTTAACACACGCGCATCGTTGGTTTGTAATTTTTTACCATTTGGCTGAAAAGCATTCGGCTGCAAACCATAATGATTATTTGCTTTAGCTACTCTTAACTTTAATTCAGCTTTCCCCGATTTTATGGTATTAGTAATTTCATGCACAAACACGGTATCATTCCAAAGTTGGTCGGGCCTAACGGAAAAAAAATGCATGGTTGGTCCGTATAATTTACTTCCCCCTTTAGTTGGACAAATGCTCCAAATTGATTTATTATTATACTTAATATCATAATAAACTTTTTGGTTTAATGTATCACCTTTATAGCCATTGTCTTTATCCATTTGCCAAATAAAACTTTCAATAAAACCATTCTTCCAATAAGTATTGTCTTTTAGCCTGTTTACAGTTAAAAACAATTCATTGTTTGAAATAGAAATAATTGGGTAATCGCTCCAACTACTATCGCCAAAAAGATTACCAGGAATGGTATAAAAATTCCAGTTTAAAGCAGGGTTATTGGTTTGGCTAAATCCAACTATTATTCTAGTATCAAGACTGGTACTTCCTTGCATAAATACAAATATAAATCTATCAGCACCTGGGTCGTATATAACTCTTGGATCATAAGTTCTGTTTAAGTTGGTGATGCCTTTGGCAATTGACGACAAGGTGCGCGATGAAAGCACTTTTCCGGTATCGTTCAATATATTCATATTGGTGTTTACCACACTGCAAATAATACCAGCATTGCTTACTGCAATATCGTTATCGTTTGGAGTTCCTTGTGTAATATTGGCTTTAAATCCTTTCAATTGCACTGGCTGTGGAACAGTAGTTTTATTCAAAGCATTTAACGATATACCATTATAATTTTGCATGCTTTCAAAATGTTTTGCATCTAACAATTGTTTATTCAAATTATAGGTAGTGGCAGGCAATGGATTTGCTGCTTTTAAAAGTATCAATTTAGGATCAAAATCTTCATCTTTATCGCTCATATTGATGACAGCTGCCAAAGGAGTTTTGGTTGTAAAACTCTTGTAGCTAGATTGTGCTTTTAAACTAATTTGTAATACAATAAATCCTATCAAAAATACTATATTTTTTTTCATTTCTAATTATTTTGCTAATAATAAAATATAATCAAACTCTTCTTGTTTTATACTCATAACCGAAAGCCTTCCCTGTCTTACTAGTCCAATATTTTGAAGGTTCTCATCGGCTTTTATTTGTTCTAATGTAACAGGGATTTTCAGTTTTTTAAAAGGTGCTAAATCTACCACCACCCAGTTTTTATCTTCTGTAGTTGGGTCCTGATAATGCTCTTTTACTACTTTGGCTATTCCCACTATTTCTTTGCCTTCATTGCTATGATACCAAAGCACTAAATCACCTTTTTGCATTTCACGCAAATTGTTCCTGGCTTGATAATTACGCACACCATCCCAAAACGTTTTTTTATCCAATACAAATTGATCCCAACTGTACTTAAAAGGTTCTGATTTTACTAGCCAATATTTCATTTTTTTATCTATTTAATAATTATAATTGATTTCTATAATATTTGATATTTAATTTTGATTTTCAAGAATCAATTTCCAAATTAAATCCATTTCTACATCTTTTCCCGAATTAATTGTTTGAGAGTTAATAACAGTTTCTATTTCTGGAATTACGCCCCTGTTTATATCCACAATTGGTAAAATATGTTTAAAATGATATTGAGGAATTCGTATAAAGTTTTTGGTACAAGGAAGTTCCATAAGTGGTGTATTTACTGCATAACAACCCGATTCTGTTCCTGCAGTTTCTTGTCCAACTAAAACTGCTTTTGCTTTATGTTTGGCATAAGCAGCTACAAAACTAGCAGCACTAAAAGATCCGTTATCAATGATACAAAATACAGCTCCATCAAAGTGTTTTTCCTTCTTCAATGATTTATTATTGTAATCAAAAGTATAATTGTAATTGTTGTTATACGTTTTTCTATTTCCAAAAATATCTAACAATACTCTTGACAAATAATATATAGTTTTTTGTTTAAACGGACTTTTATAAGTTAAACCTTGTTTGCCTCTGGCAAAGCCATAACTAAAAGTATCTTTACTTATATAACTAATTAACTCCGATGCTTGCACAATACTTCCACCACCATTTCCACGCAAATCTATAATCAAATATTTAATTTGTTGGTCGGCTATTTGTTCAAAAGCCAAGTTATAAAGTTTGGTAGCATTTTGTAATTGAAAACCCTTTATTTTTAAAATAGCCGTTTGTGTGTCGCCTTTACAAATATGAAAATTGGCGAGTTTTTGGTTCAACAAGTCATACTTAATCTTAGGCGTTTTTACTTTATTTTTTAAAGGTACTTTTTTTTTTACATTAAATGTTTGAGTATCGCCATTTACTGTTATTGTATTTAAACTATAAATAGAATCTTCGCCAAAAAATGCCATGTAATAGGTTTGAAATAGTGAAGCACCATAAAAACTCTTCATGCTACTTAAGCCTGCATCGGCATTTTGAATTAAATAAATGCTATCAATAATAGCTATCGCACTGTTCCCGTTAATCGATTTTATTTCCGTGCCTTTTACCAAGTTACTGTCGTTCGATTCGTTTTCAGTAACAATCATTTTATTATTTAAAAAAGCTACTTTAAAAGGAGCTGAAAAATGTATTCGTTTATTGAATATTTTAAGTGATTTATTACTTGGAATCACCTGCGTATGACCACATTTTATATTAGCCAAATACTCCCGAAGTATCAATCTGTATTTTACATTTTGTAGGGGTACATTTATTTTTTTTAAAGTATTTTGGTAAATAGTTTCCCAGTTTTCTTTGCTTGTATATTTGTATATTCCAGGATGGTTAAGTAATAAATGTTTATGTAAATATTTAAAATCACTCCTCATATCTTCCATATTATAAATGGTATCAGCTTGTTTTTGTGCAAGAATATTTAAAGATAATGAGAGTGAATAAAACAGAAATATATATTTTAAAAAGGTCATTAATTGCAATTGAAATTAGAAGTTGCAAAATACTTAAATACATTTTATAAAAAATAGCTTAATTGTAATAAAATAAAATTCATAGTTTTGTCCATGCAATCAACCAATCATATTTTAATGATAAGGCCAGTAGCCTTTACTTTTAATACTCAAACTGCTGCAAGCAATTCATTTCAAAAACAAGATGAATCAAATAATGAAACTCAAAATTTAGCTTTATTAGAATTTGATACTTTGGTAAATAAATTAATATCTGTTGGTGTAGATGTTACAGTTATTAACGATACCATTGAGCCACATAAACCCGATTCTATTTTTCCCAATAATTGGATTAGTTTCCACTCAAATGGTGAAGTAGCAGTTTACCCCATGCATGCTCCAAACCGCAGATTAGAAAGACGTTTTGATATTTTAGATCAACTTGGTGAAGCGTTTGAATTAAATGAAATTCAAGATTTTACAGCCTTTGAAAATGAGAATAAGTTTTTGGAAGGAACTGGAAGTATGGTGTTAGATAGGGAAAATAAAATATGTTATGCATGTATTTCGCCCCGAACTGATTTGAGTTTATTAGAAAATTTTTGTAAAAAATTTAACTATCAACTTATTCATTTTATTGCAAAAGATATTATGGGGAATGCCATATACCATACTAATGTGGTAATGAGTGTTACCTCTGATTTTATGATTATTTGTAAAGAATGTATTCCTAATAAAGAGGAATTATCACAAATTTTGTCAAGCAGCAATAAGCAAATAATTGAAATTAGTTTAGCGCAATTGAACCAATTTGCAGGAAATGTATTGGAGGTTTTAGGAACTAAAAATAAAAAATATTTGGTAATGAGTAAACAAGCATTTAAAGCATTTACACCCTCGCAAATAAACGCAATAGAAAAATATTGTATTGTGTTAAATTCATCACTAAACACAATAGAAACCAATGGTGGCGGAAGTGCTAGGTGTATGATTGCCGAAATTTTTTTGAAACAGAAAAACAAATAGCAAAAATTACCTACAAAAAAAGCTGCTTCACAATAATTGTGAAACAGCTTTTAATATTTTGAAAAGATAGGTAATAACTAAAAATCTTTTTTAGCAACTCCGTCTTTTATAGCTTGTAATGCAGCTTTTTCTCCCATGATAGCAGCCATTTTATTGCCTTTTCCATCATTACCTTTTGCAATGTAACCACCTTTAGCTGTTTTAGAAATAACTGCTTCGTGCATTGGTACATTTTTTTCTTTTGTTTTTAAGCAATAAGCTTTAACCATTTTTGTAGTATCCATGTTTTTTTTCTATTAATTGTATAGCAAATCTAATTATTGGAGTGAAATAAAATAATTTAGATATAGACAGTATTTCCACTAAATTATTTAAATTCATTAATATGTTCCAAAATGTGTTAGTAAAGAGTATGTTATAAATATGTCAAGTGATATTTTTTAATTGATTTTAGATGATTACTACCAATATTTAACTTCAATTATGAGTTTTATTGTTATAATCTGCACTATAAATGATTTTTTATTACCAGTAAATAAGTTCATTTTCACATTAAACAATATTGAATTTTCTTCCTTTTTTGATGCTAAATATTAGTATTTTTTTCTTAGTAAATTTAAGGTTAAGTTTAGCTTTGCATTTAAAACAATTATTTATATGTTTGAGGAATAATCTAAAAAAACATAATCAAAATTTATACCTTTTCAATATCGAACTAAATTGATAGTTATTATGAAGGTATTTTTATTATTAAATTTTCTAATTAATTAAAAAAAATTAGAAAAAAACTCAACAATAGTATTAATTTAAATGAGCACTTTATATTTATAAATGCAGTTAAAGGATAAATAAAGATGGCAATATTTTGCCCCAATAAATTAGTGATAAAAATTCAAAACTTACAATTAACCAAATATAATTCGCTTCAAATTTATCAGTTTTTGCGTTATGGAAGTTTCTTTTTAATTTCTATACTACTTGCCAAAATTGCTTTTTTTAAATTTAACCCAGGCTTTGGAACTGCTAATATCATTAGTCGTTATGAACTTTTAATGGTAGTGAGTTCAAGTCTTACTTTTTTCTGGGTATCTAGTATTTGCAATACATTGGTTCCGTTTTTTTATGCCAGTAATGATGATAAACAAAAGCGAATATTATTCAATGCTTTTGCATTAATGGTAGTGTTTTCTTTATTGGCGGGTTTTGCTACTTTAAGCATAGGCTACTTTTTTTATAAAGACGATTTCTATTTATTTCAAATGTTTTCGGTAGTGGTTTTTTTAAATACTCCAACTTTCATAGTTGATTATATTTTTTATTTAAAAGGAAAATACAAATCGCTAATTATATGGGGAATTGTAACCTTTACTATCCATTTATTGATGCTATGTTTACCGCTATATTTTAAACAAACATTGAATTTGGCCGTAAATTTATTAGTTATTTTGGCCTTGCTTAAATTCAATTACACCATTATTTTATTGCTAAAATATTCTACAATTAGTATCAATACTAGGCTTATTCAGGAGTTTTTAATTA
Organism: Bacteroidota bacterium; assembly: GCA_947456185.1. Classification (GTDB taxonomy): domain Bacteria; phylum Bacteroidota; class Bacteroidia; order UKL13-3; family UKL13-3; genus JAAFJM01. The sequence continues at coordinate 28,000 of CANGPW010000020.1, forward strand.
AGGTAATGCCATTTATGTTTTCTATACTTTTGGGTGGTAGCATGGAATATATTAATAGCTATATCGTAAAATATAATTTTACTGAAATTGATTTTGCTGTATTCAGGTATGGTGCCAAAGAGTTGCCCCTATTTTTAATTATGGCTAATTCGTTAAGTAATATTTATAGTGGTGAAATAGCCAATTTAAATAAAGAAGGATTGCTAAAAGAAGGCTTAACCAAACTCAAAGATAGTAGTCGAAAACTCATGTATTGGCTATTTCCTTTAGCCATTGTTTTACTTTTTACTAGTAAATACATGTATATTGGATTGTATAATTCCGACTTGGTTGATGGATATAAAATTTTCAATATTTCATTACTTTTAATTGTTAGTAGATTGATATTTCCTCAAACGGTACTAACTGGTTTAATAAAAACTCGTGCCTTTTATTTGGTATCTACCAATGTGTTGATTGTAAATGTAGTGATGGCAATTTGGCTCGTTCAATTATTTGGAATCACAGGTATAGCTTATGCCACTGTTATTTCTTATTTAGTAGAAAAAATTCAATTAGTTATTTATTGTAAAATGGAAGGAATTCGTTTTAAAGAATACACTCCGGTTGTTGAATATTATTTATTTTCAGCACTATTATTAGTAGCTTTTGTGTTTTCAGTTATCATATAAAAAAAATGAATTCAGCTGCATATTTTATTGAAAAACTAGGCTTAACTCTACATGTAGAAGGAGGTGCTTTTAAAGAAACATATCGTTCTGATATGGTTATTCCTAAAGAAGCATTATCAAATGACTTTAAAGACTCGAGAAATGCGAGTACTGCCATATATTTTTTACTTTCATTTGGACAGTTCTCGGCTTTTCATAAAATTCCAAGTGATGAAATTTGGCATTTTTATGCAGGGCAAACTTTAACTATTTATGAAATAGAAAACAATGGTAATTTGATTACACATAAATTAGGAATTGATTTAGAAAATGGCGAAACATTTCAATGTTTAATAAAAGCCGGAAACTGGTTTGCTTCAAGGTGTGAAATAACAAATGGTTTTAGTTTAGTGGGCTGTACAGTTTCACCAGGTTTTGATTTTTCCGATTTTGAATTAGCCAATAAAAATGAACTTTGCCAAGTATTCCCGTCTTTGGTAAATTTGATTAGCGAAATGACTTATTGATAGTTTTCATTAACCTTTACCTTTTAAATAATTTATTATTGATTTGTAATTAAATATGTTGGTCGAAATTTTCAACAATAGGAATTTTCAAGAACATAACCCCATTCGTCAACATCAAAATTTTGAATTACTAATGCAAATATAAATTTTGCTGAGTATCATTTATCATACTACCATCCATTTTTGATTTATTAAATAATTCAACTAACAAAGCATTGTTTTTTTGAACTTAATAAATTAAGATAATTACAAAAAATATTTTTTTTGAAAAGCAAATGTCATACATAACTTATGACTGGAGTCATAAATTCAAATAGCTGTAAAACACACCTTTGTTTCCATAAACTAGATAAAAATAAACATGAAAAAAATCTTTGTAATCTTAACATTTGCTTCCATATTATATGCCTGCGGTGGTGGTGAATCAAAATCTGAATCTAAAACAGAAGAAGCGGTTGAAGCAACAACAGAAGGTTCAGAAGGAAATGTAAATCCTGACTATGACCCTAAAAGAGGTGAAGGAAAATTTACTGCAGAAACTGTAAAAATAGGTGCAACAATAGATGCAGCAATGGTAACAGATGGCGAAAAAATTCAATCAGTAAAATGCAGTGCTTGCCATAAACTAACTGATGAAAAATTAGTTGGTCCAGGTTGGGCAGGTGTAACTGCACGCAGAAATCCAGAATGGATTATGAACTTTATTACCAATCCAGATCCAATGATTGACAAGGATCCAGTAGTTCAAGCCTCATTAGAACTTTGCTTAGTGCGTATGCCAAACCAAAGTTTAACAGACGATGATGCAAGACATTTATTAGAATTTATGCGTAAAAATGACGGTGTTAAATAAACAATAAAACAAGTACCCCAAATGAAAAAAAATATAATAATTTTAAGTTCAGTAATAGGCTTGGCCATGCTTTCGGTAGTAGGCTGCAAACCTAAAAACACAAGCAATGCAACCAGTGCCGATGCAGCACAAAAAGTGTATGTAGCACCTGGTAAATACGATGAAATTTACAACTTTGTAAGTGGTGGATTCAGTGGTCAAATGAGTGTTTACGGAATACCGTCTGGTCGTTTGCTACGTGTTATACCCGTATTTTCACAAGATCCAGAAAAAGGTTGGGGCTACAGTGAAGAAACTAAACCTATGATGAATACATCGCATGGTTTTACTCCTTGGGATGATTTGCACCATGTGCAACTTTCAAAAACCAATGGTGAAGCAGATGGAAGATGGGTGTTTGGAAATGCAAACAATACACCTCGTGTTGCTCGCATTGATTTAAGCACTTTCCGTACTCAAGAAATTATAGAATTGCCTAACAGTGGTGGAAATCACTCCTCACCATTTATTACAGAAAATACTGAGTATGTAGTAGCTGGTACACGTTTTAGTGTTCCAATGGATGATGCAAATGGCGATGTACCAATTAACACTTACAAAGAAAATTTCAAAGGAACCTTGAGTTTTATTAGTGTAGGTAAAGAAGATGGAAAAATGGATATTGCTTTCCAAATAGAATGCCCAGGCGTAAACTTTGATTTAAGTAGGGCTGGTAAAGGTGTTTCTCATGGATGGTTCTTCTTTTCATGCTACAATACAGAACAAGCTAATACTTTGTTAGAAGTGAATGCTTCGCAAAAAGACAAAGATTTTGTGATGGCTGTAAATTGGAAAAAAGCAGAAGAATATATGAAAGCTGGTAAAGGTAAAAAACAAGCTGTAAGATATGCGCATAACACCTATAGCGAAAAAACGCATACTGCTACTTCTGAATTAAAAACTGAAGTGTTGGTATTAAGTGCTAAAGAGTTAAAAGACATTTGTTACTTTATTCCTTGTCCTAAATCGCCTCATGGTTGCGATGTTTCTCCAACAGGTGAATTCATTGTAGCAAGTGGTAAATTAGCTGCTGTTATTCCTGTTTTTAGTTTTGATAAAATTCAAAAAGCAATTGCAGCAAAAAGTTATGATGGCGAATTTGATGGAATTCCAGTTATTAAATACGAATCGGCTTTACAAGGCGAAGTTAAAAAACCAGGCTTAGGTCCTTTACATACCGAATTTGATGACAATGGAAATGCTTACACTTCAATGTTTGTATCTTCTGAAGTGGTTAAATGGAGTTTAAAAGATTTAAAAGTATTAGACAGAGTTCCTACTTATTATTCTATTGGTCACTTATGTGTAGTAGGTGGTGACACTAAAAAACCTTATGGAAAATATTTAATTGCTTATAATAAAATTACAAAAGACAGGTATTTACCTACAGGTCCTGAGTTATCGCAAAGCGCACAGTTATTTGATATCAGTGGCGACAAAATGAAACTATTATTAGATTTCCCAACCATTGGCGAACCACATTATGCTCAAGCATGTTTGGCAAGTTTAATCAAAGACAAATCCGTAAAAATGTTTAAGATTGAAGAAAACAGCCATCCTTATGTAGCCAAAGGAGAAAAAGAAACTAAAGTAGTAAGAGAAGGAAAAAAAGTGCATGTTTACATGACTGCCATTCGCTCACATTTATCACCCGATAATATTGAAGGAATTAAAATGGGCGATGAAGTATATTTCCATGTTACTAACTTAGAGCAAGATTGGGATGTGCCTCATGGTTTTGCTATCAAAGGAGCATCGAATGCTGAGTTATTAATTATGCCAGGCGAAACACAAACTTTAAAATGGATTCCTACCAAAGTTGGTATTTCACCCATGTATTGTACCGATTTTTGTAGTGCTTTACACCAAGAAATGCAAGGATATGTTCGCGTATCACCAGCATCGAGTAAAGTTCCTATTAGCTTTAGTTTAGGTGCTAAGTAATAATAAATAATTTATAAAGGCTCTTTCAAAAGCGCTTATTTTCTAGTCAGTTCGAGCGAAGTCGAGAACCTTATATTTTCGTTTTCAACATATTTCGACTTCGCTCAATATGACAAAAATGTGAAGAGGCTGCCCTTTTAAGACAGCCTCTTCTATTTTAAAGTCATTCAATTTTTAATAACCATGAAATTAACAACATTATCGCGAGTGCTTTTATTTGTAGCAGCCGCACTTTTAGGTTCATCTATTTTTGTTGCCATTTGGCGCATAGAATTAGAAGCACCGCAATATCCTGAGGGCTTAAATTTATTAATTTATGCCAATAAATTAGGAGGAAACGTAGAAATAATAAATGGTTTGAACCATTATATTGGCATGCAAACTTTACATGCCGAAAACTTTATTGAGTTTACTATTCTTCCTTATATCATTGGTTTTTTTGCAGCATTTTCTCTGCTTGCAGCAATTATTGCTAATAAAAAAATAGCTAATATTTTATTCTTTTCATTTGTGGCTTTTGGCATAATAGCCATGATTGATTTTTACAGGTGGAATTATAATTACGGACATAATTTAGATCCAAATGCTGCCATTATAGTTCCAGGAATGGCCTATCAACCACCATTGATTGGCTACAAACAATTATTAAACTTTGGTGCATTTTCAATTCCTGATATTGGTGGTTGGTTTTTTATAACTGCTGGTTTATTCATGCTAACTGTATTTGTAACAGGAACAAAATTTTGGGCTAAAAAAATGACCAAAAATGTTGTTCCATTAGTTGTTTTTGGATTTATTTCTTTGCTTACATCTTGCACAACAGATGGACCAAAACAACCAAAACTTCATCACACCAATTGTGACTTTTGTAAAATGACCATTGCCAACGAAAAATTTATTGCACAATGTGTAACAGACAAGGGCAGGGTTTATTACTTTGATGACATAGCGTGCATGGTTCGTTTTAAAAGCGAAAACACTGCTTTTTCAATAGCAAACTTTTACATTGCCGACTTTAAAAATCCAACAAAATATTTAAAAGTAAGCGAAGCAATTTTGTTTAAAAACGAAGAAATAAAAAGTCCAATGGGCGGTAATATTATTGCTTTTTCAAAGCAAACCGATGCAGAAGAATTTATACAAAAACATGCTGCAACAAAAATTTCATGGGAAGAATTAAACAAGTAATTGATAAAACCAAAAGGCAAACAATGCTAAGTATATTAAGCATTGTTTTTGCGTTTATAGCCAATGGTAAAACCATTACCGTTGGGCAAAATAAGCAGTGTAAAACTATTCATCAAGCCATAAAAATTGCGGCAACTTTCGATACCATAGAAATACATGAAGGCTTGTACAAAGAAGGAAATATTGTAGTTAATAAATCGCTGTACATAAAAGGAATTAACAAGCCTGTTTTAGATGGAGAAAAGAAATTTGAAATCATTTCTGTAAAATCGAATTACACCACCATTGACGGTTTAATAGTTCAACATTCGGGCTATGCTACGCTCGATGATCCGGGTGGAATAAAGGTGTACGATGCGCACCATGTTAACATTATAAACAATACACTTTCCGATAATTTTTTTGGTATTTATATCCAATACGGACAACATTGTATAATTAAAAACAACAATATTGAAGCCTTTGGAGTGGAAGAACAGCAAATAGGGAATGGCATTCATTGTTGGAAAAGTGATAGCCTACAAATTATTGGAAATAAAATTACCGGACATAGAGATGGTATTTATTTTGAGTTTGTAAAAGGTTCCATTATTTGGAGAAACATTTCGTATAAAAATATTCGTTATGGCTTGCATTTTATGTTCTCGAACGATGATGCTTATATTGGCAATATATTTAAAAACAATGGCGCTGGTGTATCGGTAATGTTTACCAAAAACGTAAAAATGATTAACAACTACTTTTCTGATAATTGGGGCGATGCAGCTTATGGATTATTACTAAAAGAAATATCAGATGCATATATTTTCAATAACCGATTTTTATCGAACACTTCGGGAATTTATATGGAAGGAACGAGCAGAATAAAAGTAGAAAATAATAGTTTTAATAACAACGGTTGGGGAATGAAAATTCAAGCAAGTTGCATGGAAAATAACATCATTAATAACAATTTTAAAAACAATACTTTCGATATAAGCACCAATGGTTCTTTGGTATTGAACGTTTTTAACAAAAACTATTGGGACAAATACGAAGGCTACGATTTAAATAAGGACAATATTGGCGATGTAGCCTATCATCCTTTAAGTTTATTTTCTATTATTGTGGAAAATAATGCTTCGGTGATGTTGTTGTATCAAAGTTTTTTTGCCATGCTTTTAGATAAATCGGAAAAGGTAATTCCAAGTTTAACACCCACTAATTTTATAGATGAGCAACCCTTAATGCACCCAATTTTACTATGATAGCTATTCAAAATATTTCGAAAAAATTTGGTAAACTAACAGTTTTAGATGGTGCTTCGGCTCAATTTAATAAAGGTGAATGCATTGCTTTAATTGGCCCGAACGGTTGCGGAAAAACTACTTTAATAAAAAGTATTTTAGGAATGGTAGTTCCCAATACTGGCAATATTTTGTTCAATGATGTTTCCATAAAAAATAAATTTTTATACAGAAACAATATTGGTTACATGCCACAAATAGGCCGCTATCCCGAAAACATGAGCATTGGCCAAGTAATTGATATGATAAAAAATATTAGAAATTACAACAGTCAATTAGATGAAGAATTATTGGATTTATACAAAATAAAAGACCTGCTTAACAAAAAAATGAGAACGCTTTCGGGCGGAACTACTCAAAAAATAAGCGCAACCATTGCATTTTTATTTAACCCCGATGTATTGATTTTAGATGAACCTACAGCAGGTTTAGATCCTTTGGCAGCGGAAATTTTAAAGGAAAAAATTATTAAGGAAAAACAAAAAGGCAAGCTCATTATTATTACATCGCACTTACTCAGTGAGCTAGATGAATTGGTAACGCAAGTGGTTTTTATGCAAGATGGAAAAATAAAGTTTCATAAAAACACCGAAGAATTAAAAAACGATACGCAAATGCCAACTATTGCCAAGGCAATTACTCATATTTTAAAAGCTACCGCGCATGAATAGATTGATAAAATTTGTAGTACTCGACATGATAAAGAATAGAACCATTTTGGGTTATACTTTGCTTTTAGCAATATTTAGCTGGAGTGTTTTTGGACTAGAAGACAATGCCACCAAAGGCGTTTTAACTTTACTAAATATTATGCTTTTAATAGTTCCATTGGTAAGTATAATTTTTTCAACTATTTATATTTATAATAGTTCCGAATTTATTGATTTAATGGTAAGTCAGCCGGTAAAAAGAAGTAAAATTTGGACCAGTTTATTTATTGGTTTAAGCATTTCGCAAATATTGGCTTTTGTAGTTGGAGTGGGCATTCCGTTGTTATTATTTGCACCATTAAACATTGCATTGAGCATGATAAGCGTTGGCTGTATAGTTAGTATTATATTTATTGCCATTGCTTTTTTAGCTTGCGCAATTACGCACGACAAATCAAAGGGAATTGGTGTTTCTATTATGCTTTGGTTATACTTTGCTTTGCTATTTGACGGATTAGTATTGTTCCTGTTGTTTCAATTTGCAGACTATCCAATTGAGCATATTATGATTGGAATAACCATGCTAAGCCCAATTGATATGGCACGAATACTCATATTATTACAGTTAAATGTGTCGGCATTACTTGGACATACGGGAGCTATTTTTACTGATTTTTTCGGTACAATAATTGGAACTTTTATTTCTACCTTTGTACTTTGCCTTTGGGCAATTATTCCATTTTATTTATCTTTACGCATGTTTAACAAAAAAGACTTATAAACCCATATGAATATAGAAAATTTAGTCAATCAAATTAAAGAAAAGTACGAAACACTAGGAGAAAATCCTGAAACATATTTAAAAGGATTGCTGCAAGCAAAACCTATAAACTATTGGGATTACATAGAAGTTGACACCTTATTATCGCTTCAAAAACCAAGAACAAACTTTAAAGATGAAGAAATTTTCATCATGTACCATCAGGTAACAGAATTGTTTTTAAAACTAATGTTACATGAAATAAAACAAGTAGCAGTTGAAGTAAATTATACGGAAGAGTTTTTGATGAATAAATTTACAAGAATCATTCGTTACACGCAAATGCTAATTAATTCCTTCGATATTATGAAAGACGGAATGAATTACGATGATTACAATGTATTTAGGGCAACTTTAGCGCCAGCAAGTGGTTTTCAAAGTGCGCAATTTAGGTTCATAGAATTGCATTGTACCGGATTAGAAAACTTAATGAATGAAGCAGTTAGAGAACGTATAAGTTTAAATCCAACTACCGAAGAATACTTTGACCATATTTATTGGAAAGATGCTGGATTGAACAGAAAAACCGGCAAAAAAAATCTGACACTTACCTTATTTGAAGAAAAATATTTACATCAATTCATCAGTTTAGCAAACACCATGAAAGGAAAAACTATAGCTGATAGACTGAATGAATTACCTAATAAATCGGAAGCATTATTAAACCTATTAAGAGAGTTTGACCATTTGTATAATGTGGCTTGGCCTATGGTTCATTTAAATACTGCAAAGCATTATTTAGACAGTAAAAACGAGAACCAACAAGCAACGGGAGGTTCTGAATGGAAAAAATACTTAATGCCTAAATTCCAACAGCGTAAGTTTTTTCCTGCTTTTTGGAGCAATGAAGAAAAAGAAAAATGGGGTGAAAGCATTTAATAATGGAAGACATTGATATTATTAATGACATAACAACTAAAATTGACATAGAAATTCTAGTCAATGCATTTTATGAAAAAGTAAAAAAAGACCAGCAAATCAGTCACTTTTTCAAACATGTAAACTGGAAAACTCATATGCCAATTATGTATGTATTTTGGGAAAACGTACTTTTTTATACAGGAAGTTATGTTGGAAATCCAATGCTTTTACACAAAGAATTGCATACGCATATGCCTTTAAGCAAAAAAGATTTTGACCAATGGATTCATTTATTTCATGAAACAATCAATGAAAATTATGAAGGAAAAATGGCTGAGGCAATGAAAGAAAGAGCTAATAATATATCCATTATAATGCAAACTAAAATATTGGATTAACAACCTTCAATAACAACATAAAATACAAAACAAAATGGCTTCATTTATTAAATAAATGAAGCCATTTTTATTAGAAACTCTTCAACAAATTAATTGAAATTTGAAATTAAAAAATCTGTCAAATAAAAAACCACTAATTACCGGGAAGTAAAACTTCGTCTATAACGTGAATAATACCGTTAGAGGCTGGAATAGAAGCTAAAATATGCGCTTTTCCATTAACAACTGGTTTACCATCAACCATTGTAATTTTTATATTTCCACCATTTACTTGACCAAATGTTTGACCATCTGAAAATGATTCTGGTTTAAGCACACCAACATAAACGTGGTATTGTAAAATATCAGTCAATGCATCTATTTTTTCTGGTTTTAATAAACCTTCTACCGTGCCAGCAGGCAATTTATCGAAAGCAGCATTTACAGGAGCAAATACAGTAAAAGGGCCTGCATTACTTAATACATCCACTAATTTAGCGGCAGTAACGGCAGCTACTAAAGTTGTATGATCCTTACTTCCAACTGCTA
>CANGPW010000021.1 GCA_947456185.1 Bacteroidota bacterium
ATAACTAAAAGTATTGTTTTCAAAACTTACTAAACCAAAAGCATTTTTACCTAAACCTTTTCCAAAGTTTGAAGCTACTTTGCCTTTTAATTTACCATAACCCATTGCCAAACCAATAGTTGAATTGGCTTGTCCTGGTTGAATCAAAATTGGTAAACCTTCTATTGTAGTTTTACCAGCTTTTAAAGTTACTACATCACCTTGTTTTAAGTTGAATTGATCAGCAGTTACTTTACCAATTGTTAAGTAATTATCCCAACATGCTTTACTAATAGGATCAGGCAATTCTTGTAACCAAGGATTGTTAGCATGTGTTCCATCGCCTAAACCAACTTTAGTGTACAGTTTAAGTTCAGTATTTTTTAAATTAGTAGTATAGTTTACTGTTGCTTTGTTAGCAATATCATTTGATAAAACTGCTGCAGACCTAGTGCTAGCCACTTTAGGTGAAGCAATAAAGAAACCGTCATGAAGTGCTTTATTCCAAGCTGTTTCACCAGCCATTAAAATATTAGCTTCCCAATTTGATTTAATGTATGTGTAAACATCTGTGTTGTTACCTGCCCATTTCAATAAACTTTCTTGAACTTGGCGAGTAGAAAATACATTCGTAATAGTTGGTTGTGTTAATCCAAAATATCCTAATTTAGGTTCTGAATCATTCCAACTTTCTAAATAATGATTATCTGGTGTTTGGTATTTACATAATTCACCCGTTTCATCGGTTGATGAATTGGTAGTTATAGTAGTTTTTACATTCTTTAATGCTTGTTTGAATTTATCAGCGTTATAATAACTGTAAGCAGGATTTGTGTTATAGAATAAAACGGTATCTATAGCTCCTCTTTCCATTTCAGTAACAAATGCTTCAAAAGCTGCATCGTCACCACTTACTTGATTTGAGTAATTATCTAAATCAATAGTTGTTCCAATATTTCCTAATAAACTATTGATACTAGCCACTAATAATTGATTATCGATATTATTAGAACCAGAAATTACCAATGATTCACCTTTAGCCGCTAATAATTCTTTAGCTGTTAAATCAATTGAATTTAAAGCAATTTCGATAGTTGGAATTGAAAAAGTAGGTGCTCCAGTTGCAGTTGCAATTTTATTATATATACTTAATAATACTGCTCCTTCCATGGAAGGTTTAATAGGGAAACGGTAATCAGCATTTGAACCAGTAATTGATAAATTACTTTCAAAATGCATGTGACGGCTCATTTTCTTATCTTCAGCTTTTCTGATTTTAGACCAACCTTTAGTAAATTCAACTGGAGAAATCCATGTTCCTAAAAAATCAGCACCAAAACTTACAATTACTTTTGCTTTTTCAAAGTTAAATGAAGGCACTACTGCTTTTCCAAATGCGCGTTTATTAGCTTCTATTAATGCAGCATATGAAATTGCTTCATATCCTACCACTTTAGTAGATGGATATTTAGCAGTAAATTCAGTAATAATTTTTTTGGTAGAAGGGCTAGTGTTAGTTCCACTAACAATTCTAATATTTTTTGATGAAGCTAAAGCTTGTGAAATTTCTGTATCTACAGTAGCCCAAGTTGATTCATTATTATCTTTACGAGGCAATCTCAAACGTTCGTTATCATACAAACCTAAAAGACTTGCGTGACCAGTAGCACAAACACCACCTTTAAAAACTGGAGACTCAGCATTTCCTTCTATTTTTACAGGACGACCTTCTCTGGTTTTTACTAAAATACTACAGCCAGTTGAACATGCACCACAAGTAGTAGCATACCAATTTGGAATACCTGGAGTAATATTTTCAGGTTTAATAATGTATGGAATTGCATTTTTAACTGGAGTATTATTACAAGCTGCTAATGCAACAGCTGATATACTAAAGCCAAAATATTTCAAAAAATCACGTCTGTTTGATTGCATTTCACCATCAGAATCAGTTAATACTTCTTCCAAAGGAATTCCTTGTGCAAATTCATTCTTCTTATTAGCAACAAACTTTGGATCGTTGTTCAGTTCTTCTAAACCTTTCCAGTATTTATTTATATTTCCCATTTAATTTTTTTTCTTCTTTAAGTAATTTAAAAATTATTTCTGATCAATAGTTTGGATTAATAATGGCATTTAGCACATTCCAATCCACCATTTTGAGCAACTGTAATAAAATCTTTGTTGCTAGCTTTTAAATCTTTGTGTAGTTTTTCGTAGTAATCATTGTTTGCAACGTCTACTTTAGCTTCACGGTGACAGTTAATACACCATCCCATTTGTAAACTGCGTTGCTGACTTACAACTTTCATAGTTTCTATTGGACCATGGCAAGCCTGACATTCCACTTTACCAATTTTAACATGCTGTGCATGGTTAAAATAAGCATGGTCAGGTAAGTTATGAATTCTTACCCATTTAATAGGTTGTTGTTTGAATCCAGCTATGTAGGTACCATTTTTTGAATCATAACCTACAGCATTATAAATTTTTTGAATTTCAGGTGAAACCTTACCATTGTATTTTGCTTTTGCCTTAACATAAGCATGACAATTCATACATGTACTAGCAGAAGGTATTGATGCTTGTTTACCTTTATCAGCACTCGAATGACAATATTGGCAGTTAATTTTGTATTTGCCCGCATGTAATTCATGGGAGTAATTAATAGGTTGAACAGGCGCATATCCTTTTTGAACTCCTACTTTTGTTTGTCCGTAATCATAACCATATAATCCTAAAACTACAGTTAGTAAAGCACCAACTGCTAAAGTTCCAACTACAGGATGTTTAACAAATAATTTAAAACGAGTAGATTTTTTATTTTGCTTCCAATGAATTTTTTTCTCTTCAGCTTCTTCAGGATATTTCTCTTCGTGAATTTTGTCTATTACTTTTCTGATTTTCATTAATATAAAAATGATAATCAATAATACAATAGCAAAAATTAACAAACCAATTAGCAAACCTTCCGAATAGAAACCACCTTCAGCTTTTGCTGAACCAGTTGGTGTTCCATTTTCTACAGTTGTAGCAGCACCACCAGTTTTAATATAAGCCAAAATTGATTTGACTTGTTCATCTTTTAATTGAGGAAAAGCAGTCATTGCTGATTGGTTATACTCTTTGTAAAGTTTATTCGCATAAGCATCACCAGATTTTAAAACAGCAGATGAATTTTGTATCCACTTAATCAACCATGCTTCACTTTGGCGCTTATCAACGTCTTTTAAGGCTGGGCCTACAACTTTATCATTTATTGCATGACAAGAGGTACAATTAGCATTAAATAATTTTTCTCCTTCGGCTACATCAGCCATTGTTAACTTAGCTCCTAAAAAGAAAGCTGCTAGTAGAAATAGTAGTTTATTCAGTTTCATTTAATTTATTTACAAATTCTTTACAAATCTATTGTTTATTGGTTATTTAGCCATACTGATTTAAATCAAGGGTAGCTTTTCCTCAATAATGGTGCGAATATAATTAGATTAATTTCGTGGGGAATACTGTTAATAAATAAATATTATTTAGACAGATTCTAACTTAGGAATACTGAAAATGTAATGCTTTTTATTTCCCTAAAAGTTTTTCAACAGTAATTTCACTTAATTCTTGTCTGTTATCAAGATGCTCATAAGGTGAGTTTTCACTAATAAATTCAGGTACTATCACCTTCATTTTAGCAACTATTGCATTTTGATTTTGTGAATTATAAATTTCGAACAAATTATAAATATCCTTTTTAACATTTTCAAAATTATAACTACGAACTTTTCCAATCATAATTTTTGAATGATGTGTTTGAATAGTATTTTCATTATCATTTAATAATTCTTCAAATATTTTCTCTCCAGGTCTTAAACCAGTGTATATAATTTGTATGTCTTTTCCCAATGTTAAACCAGAAAGACGAATCATTTTTTTAGCCAAATCAATTATTTTAACTGACTTACCCATATCAAAAATAAATATTTCACCACCTTTACCCATATGTCCAGCTTCTAAAACTAACTGACAAGCTTCGGGAATGGTCATAAAGTAACGTGTAATTTCTGGATGTGTTACAGTAATAGGCCCACCTAATTCTATTTGCTTTTTAAATCTAGGTATTACAGATCCGCTAGAACCTAAAACATTTCCAAACCTTGTTGTAATAAATTTGGTTCCGTTGATATTATTTTCTTTATTGAAATTATTTAAAGATTGTACATATATTTCAGCAATACGCTTACTTGCTCCCATTACATTTGTTGGATTTACAGCTTTATCTGTACTTACCATCACAAATTTTTCTACTTTATACTCAATTGATAAATCAGCTAAAATCATTGTACCTTGTACATTCGTTTTTATTGCTTCAGATGGATTATTTTCAATTAATGGTACATGTTTATATGCAGCAGCATGATAGATAATTTCAGGTTGAAAGTGTTCAAAAATACTTTTCATTCTATCCTTATTTGTGATATTTGCTAAAACAATTTCTATATTTTTTTTATTGAAATTTTGAATGTTTTCATTGAGTTTAACATCTAATTGATACAAACTTTCTTCATTTGAATCTAATATAATAATTTTCTTTGTTTTAAATTTACAAAGTTGATTTACTATTTCACTACCAATGGAACCAGCAGCACCTGTAACCATTACAATTTTACCCTTTAATTGTTTACCTATGGCATCTATATCTAATTCAATAATATCTCTTTGAATTAAATCTTCAATGTTTACAGTTTTTATTTGATTAAAACTAAGTTCTCCATTTATCCATTTCTCTATTGGTGGAACACTTTGTACATTAATATTATTAGTTAAACAAAGATCAATAATTTCTTGTTTTCTGTTTTTACTTAAATTAATTTCACTAATGATTAAATTTTCAATACCATATTTCGAATTCAATGTATTTATTTCTTTATCAAAGTCATAAATCCTTATTCCTTCAATTGATTTACCTATCACATTACTTGAATCATCAAAAAAAGCAATAACTTTAATATTTAAACCTTTTTGTTGTTCTAATTTTCTTTTGGTTACTATCCCTGATTCAGTGGCTCCAAATATTACATAATTTAATTCTAAACCATTATTTATATGTGTTGATTTTATATATAATAACTTTACAAAAACACGAAATGCACTTAAAAAAAATGCAGAAATAATAAAATCTAAAATAATAATTGAAAGTGGTATAATTGTATATCCTTCTATAAAAAAAGTTTTATAAAACATTGAAATAAAATACAATCCAATGCTACTGAAAATTGTAGTATAAAGTATATTCATCCCATCTTGCACACTTGTATGTCTTATTATTCCGGCATACAATTTATGGTATGACATGAAGATTGACTTAGTTAATAAAACAATTGGCAATGCAGTAATTATACTTATAAAAGTTACATTACTTACATGAAAACTATATCGTAAAATAACTGCTAAAATAAAAGAAAAGGCACATATCCCTATATCAAATATAAAGATAACCCAACGGGGTATATTTGAACTAGTTGTAAATAATATATTTAAATATTTCATATTGAATTTAACTTCAATGCAAATATATTATTTTTTATAAGAATACAACAGGCTATTAAAATTAAACTATTTAAAAAATCAATCTCAATAATTTATATAATTTTAAGTTGTTTGAATTTGTTTTTTTTTAAATATAGCAAGTATTACTTAATATAAATAATGCTAATGATCATATTTATTTTTAAAAAAAGGATAGCTAAATACACACAGTAGTATAATAATAGCTCCAATATAAAATTGTTTTGACATTATTTCAGTTTGCCCGAATAATAATACAGAAAATAAAACACCATAAACGGGTTCTAAATTATTAGTTATTATTACAGTAAAAGGCGAGAAATATTTCATTATTTCAACACTTAATGTAAATGCTAAAGTTGTACATAAAATACTTAAAATTAAAAGCCAAATAAAATCGTAGTTATTAAATGAAGTTAAGTAAAAATGGTTCTCATTTAATAATAATTTTATGAAAACAATAAATACTAAAGCCCCTATAAACTCAACAAATGTAATATAAGAACTATTGTGTTTCAAAATTAATTTTCCATTATAAATCCCAAAAAATGCACCAGTAAATGCAGCTAAAATACCATACATTATTCCTTCAGTTGTTCCTGATTCAAATTGTAAAATAATAGCTAATCCAATTAATATAATAACGCCATAAAATGCATCACCCCAAAAGAACTTTTTTTTCAGTAATATAGGTTGCATAACTGAACCAAATAATGTCATGGTGCTAAAACCTGCCATTGCTATTGAAACATTAGATACTTTTATGGCATGGTAAAAAAAATACCAATGGGCACCAACTAAAATTCCCATTATAAAAATTACAATCGTTTCTTTAATTGATAAATCAAATTTAAACTTTTTATAAATAATAAAAACAGCTAAACTTAAACTTGCAAAAATTAATCGCCAAAAAACTAAATCGAGCGCAGGTAATGAAATTAATTTACCTAAAACTGGAGTAAAACCCCATAGTAAAACAATAAAATGTAATTGAAGGTATTTATTTTTATTTAACAAGATAGTTTTATTTAGGAGCAGTTTTCAATAGAAATAACGCAATTACCAGAAAAAATGCTGGTGGTATCCAAACTGCTAATACTGGAGATATTACTGCGGTATAACCCATTACACTAAATATTTGTATCAAAAATAAATAAGAAATTGTTAATCCAAATCCTAAAGCTATATGTGCTCCTGTTCCTCCCCTACTTTTTTTACTTGAAACTGCAACCGCTAATATTGTTAAAATAAAAAATGATGTGGGTACTGCTACTCGTTTATATAATTCTACATAAAATTTATGAACTGGAGCTCCTTTACTTTTTTCTTTTCTTATGTATTCGTTTAACTCAGGATTGGTCATACTTGTAACATAATTGGCTTTTAAAACAAACTCATCTGGTTTAATATTTAATAGTGTATCCAATTTTGATAATTTAATTAATGGTTCATCATCGCCTATAAACAAGCGCTGTTGAACATTTTCTAAAGTCCAGTTTTTATTAACTTTATTCCATACTATTCTGGTAGCAAAAATTCTATTGTAGATTTTATTGTTTTTAAATCCTTCAATGGTACAATTATAACCTACGCTGTCTGTATAGTTATATGATTCCATGTGAATTACAGTAGAATCGTTTAACATTGAATAAATATTATTATTTTGAGTAATAACCTTTTCATGTATATAATTATCTTCAAATTTTAATCTATGTTGATCGGCAATTGGCATTAAATGCATATTTGCTACTAAAAACAAAACAAACAAAATAAATGACGATAACATATATGGTTTTAAAAATCGGTAGTATGGGGCGCCACTATTTAAAATAGCGATAATTTCGGTATTTTGAGATAGTTTTGAATTAAAAAAAATGGTTGACAAAAACAAGAAAATTGGACTCAGTAAACCTAAAAAATAAGGTATAAACCATAAATAATATTCGAAAATCAATACATATAAAGATGGTTTATGTTTAATAAAGTCATCCATTTTTTCTGAAATATCAACAAAAATTGCAATGAGCGAAAAAAGCAAAACACAGAAAAAAAATGTTGAAATATATTTCCTCATAATGTATCTATCAATTATGCCTAAACCTAAAATTTCGTAAATTTTTTTCATTTAAAATAATGTGGCAAAGTAAAGCTTTATTTAGTTTGAAAAAATAATGCCATAATTTGTAAATAAACAATTTGCTAACTTAAAGCAGCTTCGTGAATCATTTTATTGGCAGTTTCTTTACCTAAATAACTATCAATTAGCTTGTGTACAAAATATAAAAAAGGAATCATGATCCATGCAACTATAAATTTATAAATATAATTTACAATGGCAATGGCGAATACTTGACTAAGCGGCCATTGATCGGGTGTATTTAATTTACCAATATAAAAAGCAATAAATAAAACCACAAAACTATCTACTAATTGCGAAACTAATGTACTTATAGTAGCCCGTAACCACAAATGTTTATCGCCAGTAATATTTCTAATAGCGTGAAATACTTTTACATCCAATATTTGTCCAATTAAAAATGCAGCCAATGAACCAATAATGATCCAAAGTCCTTGTCCAAAAACATTGTTATATGCCAAATTCATATCTAATGTTCCGTTTGCCAAAGTTTTTACATTCCAAAAATCAGCACCTTTTGCATTCATGGCAAAATAGATGGCTATAAAGGAATATGATATTAATGCAGCAGCAATATAACTGTATAATTTTACCGCCTTTTTTCCAAAATATTCATTAATAATATCTGTCATTACAAATACTAAGGGCCAAAGAATTACTCCAGCAGTTAAGTTAAATGAAAGATTATATGTTCCAATTAAAATATTAGCTGGATTGAAACCTAAAGTTCCTTCTAATGAAAATATTTTTACTCCAATAAACTCAGCTATTATTGCATTAGCAATAAAAAATGAGCCTAAAACTAAAAACAAAATGTTACGTTTTGATTCCTTCATGTAATATTAACTTTGAAATGAGAAACTTGTTTTATTTGAATAATAAAAAACTAAAAACCAACCTCAAATAATCCTTCATCGGAATATTTTAATATATGTAAATAAGAGTTTTGTAATCCCGCAGTATTGTTTTTTTCTTTTAACAAATACCTATTTGACATAAGCGAGAAAGGAGCAATTTTGTTTAAATCTTTAAAACTTCCATTAGTTTGAGCAAAAGTTGAAATAGTAGTTATAAATTGATCATAGCCAACAAAGGCAAATTCATTGGGTTCTGTTTCATAATAATTTCTATACGTTTCAATGAATTTTTTTGTCAACAAATTCGAATAATCAATATAAAAGGGTGAAATAATATGCAAATTACATTTAAGCCAATATTCAGTATTAATAATATTAAAATCTAATATTTTTCTTAATCCAAATGTGTTCATTTTAAAGGTATTGCTGGTATCTGCAATCATTTTTAAAGCAGCATTTATTTGGTTTTCATCATCGCTTGCAATAAAAATAAAATTATCGTTTTCCTTACTTAAATTTTTATAAATATCGGTCACTTTTGCTAAATCAATTTGCTTCACTTTTAAAGGAAATTCTGGTTTAACTATTTGCTTTAAATAGTTTGCCAATGATTTGTCGGATGCGTCTTTTCCGACTAAAATTATCAAATTTCCAATAGCAGATTTTTTGATTAAGTAATTAACAAAGTAATCTGCATAATAAGTTAAATCAGGATAAGCCGAAATTGCTTTTTCATCATTTATTTTTGTTTTAGTAAAAGTAAATAGCGGTGAAAGATGAAATGCATTTTTTTTATTCTTGAAATGTTGCATCATTAATTGACCTTCTTTAATAACAGGACCTATAATAAAATCAGCATTTTGAACAGCATCATTGTTCAATATTTTCTTAAACTTGATGGTATCTCTTTCTGTATCAAAAACAGTAATTTCAATGTTATAGCCTGCGTTTTTTAAACTATCAGTTGCAATTAATAATCCTTGATAATATTCTCTACAAGCATTTCCTAATTCAGCATTTTTATGGTTTGGATTTTGGTTTATTTCCTCGGCACAATAAGGCATGAGCAAAGCAATTTTTATTACATTTTTTGTTTGAGCAAATGATTGAAAATAAAGTAAAAATAAACTAATTATTAAATATATTTTTTTCATTGTTTATGGTTGAAAAGTTCGAAGATAGATAAGTTATATGAGTTAAATACCCGCTACTATTAGTTTAATGTCAATTACCTTGCCCTTCGCTTACTTTCCATTCATCAAAACCAATTCCTTCCCAAGGCATTCCTCTTTCAAAATTATACATCCAAGGATAATGCTTTGTTCCTGCTTTTTCTTTTGATTCAATATCTCTAATTGAACAGAAAACTTTAGCCGGGGAACCTACTATTACTTGCTCATCTCCAAAGTTTTTATTAACAGTTGAATTTACTCCTACTAAACTATTTTTGCCAATAACTACTCCAGGAAGAATAACGCTGTGAACGGCTATTTGAGTATAATCGCCAATGGTTGGACCAATACATACATTTGAAGGCGGATGAGGATCGTTAGTAAAAACTACATATGGGTAAATAAAAACAAAATTCCCAATGGTAGATTGCTGTCCAATATGCACATTGCTATGAAATCGACAATAATCACCTATTGTTACATAACCTTGAATATCCGAAAGTGTACCAATTGAAAAATTGGTTCCAACTTTTACATTTTCTCTAATAGTTACCCTGTGTCCTGAAACAAAATTTATACCAAATTCACTTCCTGCATAAATAATGCAATGACTTCTGATAATCGCATTTTCTCCAATTTTGGTTACAGGATTGATGTAATTCTCATCAGAATAATAAGCATTTAATGGTTCTCCAATAACACAATCATTACAAATAATTGAATTGTCACCAATTTCAACATGGTCATATATAGTTGTGTTATCGCCAATTCTAACATTTTTTCCAATCTTGGCTTTTTTACTTATAGATACATTTCTATTGTTAAATTTCATAGATATACTCTTTTTCTAATTAAAAAATCAATTTCATTTTTATTGATTCAAATATAGTATTTTTTATGAATTGTAAAATGACTGTATCAATGATTTTTTGATCAACAAAGTAACTAAGCAGTATACAACCAATTCAATTGTTTAAAAAAAATTAATTACATTGCACTGTAAATATGGTGAAATTATTCCTTAATTTATTTTGTATATTCATTGCTTTCGCGAGTAGTAAAAGCATTTTAGCTCAATCAGATAGTACTTCTGAAAGCGTAAAACTATTTACTCAAAAAGGGAATGCAAGTTATTATGCAAGAAAATTTGAAGGGCGAAAAACTGCCAATGGTGAAAAATATAGAAGACGATTATTAACAGCTGCTCATAGAAAATTACCTTTTAATACTAAAGTAAAAGTTTCAAATCCAAAAAACGGTCGATGGGTAATTGTTAGAATAAATGACCGTGGACCTTATCACAGAAAAAGAATCATTGATTTATCGGAACGTGCAGCTAGACATTTAGGTATTTTTGGTCGTGGATTTTCAAAGGTAATTATTCAAGAAGTGCCTGATAGTGCACAAGTTTGGATTAACCAATCACAGCATTAGATTGAAAGATTAGAAGATTAGAAAAAAATTTAATTTATTTCATAACAGCCTATTGTGGGAGGATTAAACCTTGATTTATTTTCTAAATCAATATTAATTCCGGTGTTTATTTCACCAGCGCCAGTGCAAGGAGAACCTCCTTTTAGTTTATAATTTTTCCTATTGGCATCAACAAATGTTGGATCAAAATTTACTTGGTTAAAATCTATAGTTGAAATTTTTTGAATTAATTCATCTCTAAAAAGTAAACTTTTTATACTGTTATTTTTAACATTAGAAGTTATTGTATTTCCATCCACATCTCTCACAAAATTAATTTCATCATCATTGCTTCCCCAAATTAAATTATTTCTTAAATTATAGCTTAAAGGAAATACTTTTATGATGGTACCACTTTCATTTCGGTATGGCGAATTAGTTATTGTAAATGTTGCATTTTTACGAGCAGAAGAATTCCCCCCTAACGCTACAAAAGTATTGAATGTAAAATCATACCTGCCACCCAAATCACCCAAAAAAGTATATTGACCGCAATCGCTTATTAAATTATTTTCAGCCTTTATATAGGCTGAGTAACTTAATAAACCTACTGCACCCATATCAAATATTTTAGTTTGGGTCAATTCTAGTTTTGGATTTGTGTTACTTGCTAGTGAATCAACCCTAATTCCAATAAATCCATTTTTTATAATTGCACCAATTATTTTATTATTGATACTCGTTGATAAAATATGAATTCCGTTCCATTGATTCGGAACTTCTTTGTATAAATCATCTAATCTATCACCTTGTAAAACTACAGGATTATCAACCGTACCAGCTATGTTTAAAGTTCCTGCCACATATATGGTTGAATTATTGTGATTGTATATTTTCACACCAGGATTGATGGTTAAAGTAACTCCTTTTTCAACCAAAATATCATCGTAAATTACATAGGGTTTTGAGTCTGACCAAGTAGTATTGGTAGTAAAAGTCTCCTCTTTATAGTAATTGGCATTTAAAGCGTACGACAATAAAACAACACTTTGTTTATTTCCATTGGTATTGAAAATTAAATTTTCAGCTACCGAAAACTCATCCACCAAATCGGGTTTTATGTATGATTGAATAAATATATAAACACTGTCTTTTCCTCTAATTTCTAGATTTTCTATTTTCTGTAAATTTCCAGAACCCGGAATTCCATCGGCATTTAATTTAAATATGCTTAACAAATTTCCTTCTAATTCAATGGTAGTTTTTACAGCATTTTCGTTAGGATTTGAAACGATCAATCGCAAGGTAATAGACTTTGGAGTTGTTAATGAATTGGTGTCTTTTAAGGAGAATATAGTATCAAAATCAACTGTATCGGTACTAAAATTAAGTGTTACAGGTGCAGAAGTAAAAACTTCGTTTTTCTTACAACTTCCTATAATGAAACTCACAACTATTAGCAAAAAAACGTATCTCATTTCTGTTTTAATATCTTTTTTTAAATTGAATACCTATCAATTATCCATTGCGGAACTTTTTCTGACCTGCCAGTATTAGAATTAATCATGGTATAAATAAAATAACCAGTGCAACTTTCTTTTCCATTGATTTTTTTTATTTCAAAACAAACTTTACAACTGCTTCCTTCCATGCTTTCAAGCCAAGTAAATATATGGCAAGTTTCACCCAAAACTAACGAACGTTTATACTCAATAAATGTACTTTTTATAACCCAAGTAAAACCTGTTTTTATAAATTCGTCCATGCTCATTTGATAGCAACGCTCCATTTGATCGTAACGAGCAAATAACACATAATCCATGTACTTACTGCTATGAACATGGTTATTCATGTCTATATCGTCTGGCCTAACCATTAACGAAGTTTCGTATTTATTTGTATTTAAATTCATTATTTTATAAAAATTCGAATCTCGAAATTCTAAATTCAAAAAAAATCAAACTAGCATCCTTATAACTTCTCAAGTAATTAATCATCTAATTAACCTATTAACCAATCAACCTTATTCCAATTACTTACATCCACAATGTTCATCGCCACAATGCTTTTTTTTATTTGATAAAACTAACTTATAAACCATAAAAAAAATGGCTGCTAAAAATAAAATTCCAACTATGATGTATTGAATCATGCTATTAGGTTTTTTGTAAATGGATTATTTTGTTTTTCAAAACCCACAGAAGTCATTTCACCATGCCCACTGTATATTTTAGTTTCGTTTGGCAAGGTATATACTTTTATTTGAATACTTTGTAATAAGGTTGTTAAATTGCCTCCAGGCAAATCAGTTCTACCAATTCCACCATTAAAAATTACATCGCCACCAATTAAAATATGTTGTTCTTTGTTGTAAAATGCAATACTTGCAATAGAATGTCCAGGAACAAATAAGCATGATAATTTTGAATTTCCAAAGCTAATTTCAGTGTTTTCATCAATAAAAATTAAGTTTTCGGGAATAATAATATCGGGCATATTAAACATGACCGTCCATCGTTTGGTATCATTGTATGTTTTTAACTCTTCTTGGTGTAAATACAATGGAATTTTATATGTATTCATTACAAAATCATTGCCTAATACATGGTCAATATGACAATGTGTATTTAATAATTTTACAACATTTAATTGATTTTGACGAATAAAAAGTGCTAATTCATTTTCCTCATGTTTATACATGCATCCGGGATCTATAATTATTGCTTCCTTGGTTTCGTCAAACAATACATAAGTATTTTCTTGAAATTCGTTAAATGTAAATTGTTGAATGTTTATCATGTTGTAAAATTAATATTTCCTGTTTTTCCAAATCATTTTTATAGGTAAAATATAAAATATTGAAACAATAAAAGTGCTAATAAAAGTATAAATTTCGAATAATGTTAGATATAAAACATTGGGAATTTTTTTTAGTTTTATGGAAATAATTATTGATATAAAAAACTGTAAAATTACTTTGCAAATCCATATTGTTAGGGCATTTTTTGTGTTAAAAAAAAACAATAGAATAAGCATTGGGTAAAACATTGCCATGAGCATAAAAACAGCTTTCCATTTTAAATTTAATCCTTGAGCTCCAATTAACCAGCGCTTACGTTGGTGCAGAAAATTTATTAAAAAATACTGTGGTTTTGATTGATTTAAATTATCGTTTTCCAATAAATTTATTGATTCATAACCTTGATTTTTTATAGCTGTAAATAATGCTAAATCTTCAGTTACACTAAAATCTAAATTTTGATAACCACCAGTAGCCAAATATGCTTTTTTACTAACAGCCATATTATTGCCAACGGCAGTACTTTTAAGTCCTAAATTATCAAATGCAATTAGCAATCCAGAAAAATATAACCAATCAATGCTTTGCATATTTGCAAAAAATCCTTTTCCATTTACAATAGTTGTTCCTGAAACAATTCCTGTTTTTGGGTTTTTGAAATATGGAACAATGCTTTTTACCCAATTTGCATTTACATGAATATCAGCATCTGTTATAAAAATAATATCATGGGAACTAAGTTTAAATAAATGAGCTAAAACATTGGCTTTTGCTTTCGCTTTTCCCATTTGATTTGAAATATTTACTAACTTAAAATATGCTTTACCATGAATGAATTCGGTAATTAATTGTTCTGTTTCATCTGTAGATTGGTCGTTACCTATTAATATTTCAATATTATTTTTAGGATAATCCAATAATTCCAAAGATTTTAAACAATCAATAATATTATTTTCCTCATTGCGAGCAGCAATTAAAATTGAAACATTTGGATATTCGTCATTTGCTATAAAAATGTGCTTTTGTTTTGGAATATTTAATAGTGAAACAAAAAGGGTAAATTGCAAGCAAACAAAGCAAAAAAGTAAGAAGGTTAGGGCTATTTCCACGACTTGCAAATAAAAATAAAAATTGTTTAAAATTCAGAATTTTTATAAATAGTTAAAAACAAACACAATAGAGTTTAATAAATGCTAATTAAAACTTGCAAGCCTATTTTAAAAATTATATTTTTGCAATCCTTTTAAATAAAATAGAAATAAAACAGTTTATGAAGAAAATTGCAACATTCGCATTATCATTTTTAGTAATTTCAATTACAAGTCAAACATTTGCTCAAAAAAGCAAAAAAAGTAACGCTACAGCTGTAAAAGTAATTCCAGCTGTTAAGTCCAATCCTGTTGTTTTTGTTTATGGAACCGATACCGTTTTCCAAAACGAATTTGAAAGATTGCTTTATAAAAATAAAACCAACAAGGATAAATTAACAGAAAAAGAAGTGCGTGAGTATTTGGAACTTTATATTAATTTTAAACTTAAAGTGAAGGAAGCTAAAGCAATGAAATTGGATACAAATAACAATTTCAAAACGGAATTAGCAGGTTACAGAAAACAATTAGCAAATCCTTATTTAACAGACAAAAAAGTAAGTGAAACATTAATGCAAGAAGCATATGAACGTATGAAAACTGAAATAAACGGTGGACATATTTTATTGTTTTGCAACGAAAATGCTAGTCCTGCCGATACTTTAGCTGCTTACAACAAACTATTAGATTTAAGAAAACGTGCTTTGAAAGGAGAAAATTTTGATTCATTGGCAAGCAAATATTCTGAAGATCCTTCAGCAAAAAAACAAGGTTCAAAATTAGGTTGGTTTACAGTATTCCAAATGGTTTATGCCTTTGAGAACAATGCCTATAAAACAGGCAAAAACGAAATATCAATGCCTTTTAGAACACAATTTGGTTACCATATTTTAAGAGTGAATGAAAAGCGTGAGGCAAGAGGTGAAGTTAAATTAGCACATATCATGATTAGAAATCAATATGAAGCAGCACCTGAACAAATTCAAGATGCTCAAAACAAAATTGACTCTATTTATGGTTTAATAAAACATGGTGAAAGTTTTGAGGCAATGGCAGAAAAATATAGTCAAGATGAAGCCAGTAGTAAAAACAAAGGCGTTATGAATTGGATGGCTAGTTTAAGCGGTTATCCTGAGGAATTTAAAGATGCGGCTTTTTCTTTAAATTTAGGGGATGTATCAAAACCATTTAAAACTAATTTCGGTTTTCATATTATCAAATTAATTGAAAAACGTCCGCTTGGAGAATTTAAAGATGTACAAGATGTAATTAAGCAAAAAACAAATAAAGATTCACGTTCTGAAAGTTCAAAAGCAGCTGTAGTTACAAGGGTAAAAGTAGAAAACAATTATAAAGAAAACTCGGCTAATTTAAAAGCATTTGCTAATACATTAGACTCTAGTTTTATAAATGCAACTTGGACTTATGATGAAGAAAAAATAAGTACAAATCCTTTGTTTTCAATAGGAACAACAACTTATTCAGTAAAAGATTTTGCAAGTTATTTAAAAGCAAATCAACAACCTTTGGAGAAAGCATCTATTTTTATGGCAGTTCAAAATTCATTCCATAACTGGGCTAACGACAAATGTTTGGCATACGAAGAATCAATTTTAGGAATTAAATACGAAGATTTCAAAAACGTAATGCAAGAGTATAATGATGGTATATTATTGTTTGATTTAACCGATAAAAAAGTATGGAGTAAAGCAGTAGGTGATACAACTGGTTTAGAGAAATTTTATGAAATGAATAAAAGTAATTATAATTGGAAAGAAAGAGTTTCTTATGCTATTTACACTTGTTTAAATGAAAAAACCAAAGCTCAAGCTGTAAAAATGTTCAATAAAGGAAAATCACAATCTGAAGTTTTTGAAAAATTAAACAAAAAAATTGCAGGAACAATTAGCAACAAAGAACTTAAAAGCGAACGCACTGATGCTACTGCTGATAAGCTTTGGGACAAAAAAGGAATAGTTGATATTGCCAATGCGGAAGGTAGTTTCAAATTTTATATTGTAAACGGTGTAGTAAATAGTGAAACTAAAACGTTAAAAGAAGCCAAAGGAATGGCAACTAGCGAATATCAAAACCAATTAGAGAAAGATTGGATCAATGAATTGCGTAGTAAATACAATATTACTGTTAATGATGATGCAGTAAAAGGATTTTTTTAGTAATTAAATTAAAAACATATACTTAAAGAGATTGCTTCATTTCAAGTTTTGATATGAGGCAATCTCTTTAACATTTAAAATAAGTTTGTTTTTTGCTCAGCAAAAATTAAAATACCAGTTAAATAATAAATAAACGTGTATAAATCTATAAAATTATCAGTAATTTTTACTTCATTTATCTTGATAGTTTTCGGGATGGTAAATACTTGTATTGCCCAACCAGGTTCCGGTGAAACAATTGATGGAATAGTTGGAGTATTTGCCGACAAAATTATTTTACATTCAGAAATAGAATTTGAATACCAACAATTTTTAAAGGAAAATCCTGACAAAAGAAATGACACCATAAGATGTGATATTTTAAAACAAAAACTAACCGAAAAACTACTTTCAACCAAAGCAGAAATTGATAGTTTGCCTCTTTCGGATGAGAGAATAGATGGCGAATTAGAACAAAGAATTCAATATTTTGCCCGCCAATTTGGAGGAGAAAAAGGATTAGAGGAGTTTTATGGTAAAAGTATTTTAGAAATAAAACAAAACTACCGAGATAAAATAAAAACAAGTTTATTGATGCAGGAAATGCAACAAAAAATATTGAAAGATATTAAAGTTTCTCCCACTGATATCAAAACATTTTTCAATTCATTAAACAAAGATAGCCTCCCCTATTACAGTGCTGAAGTAGAAGTTTCGCAAATAATTATTGAACCAAAAGTTTCAAAAGAAGCCAAGGATATTGCTTTTCAGAAAATTACAGAACTTCGCGATCGATTATTAAATGGTGATAATTTTAGAACCCTTGCTAAAATTTATAGTGACGATAAAGGAAGTGCTGTTCAAGGTGGTGAATTAGGCTTTTTTGGACGAGGAATGATGGTTCCAGAATTTGAAGCCGCTGCTTTTAAAACTGCTCAAGATAGTATTTCTAAAATTATTGAAACTAAGTTTGGTTACCACATTATTCAACCCATAAAAAGACGTGGAGAAGAAGTAAACGCGCGACATATTTTAATTCGTCCACAAATTTATAAAGCCGACATTCAATCAACTAGCTTATTCCTTGATTCAATTGTTAATTTAATAAAAATAGACAGTATTTCCTTCTCAAATGCAGCTAAGAAATTCAGTACTGATAAAAAATCTGCTGCTCGAGGTGGTTTTTTATCGGATATGAATACAGGAAACACAAAAATTCCTGTTGATGAATTACCAAAAGACTTATTTTTAATTATTCAAAATTTAACACCAGGACAAATAAGTGATGCTGAATTAACAACCATTCAAAATGCAACTGGCGAACCAATTAAAGTTTGGCGAGTATTGTATTTAAAAACAGAAAGTAAGCCTCATATAGCTAATTTAAGAGACGATTATCAGAAAATGCAAATAGCGGCTGAACAAGATAAAAAACAAAAAACGTTGGCACATTGGATAGATAAAAATCGAAAACAGTTTTATGTTCAAATAGCTGACGAGTATAAAACTTGCCCAGGTTTAGTTTCATGGGAAAGTCACAATCAATAAATTTATTAATCAATTAAACCCTATTTATAAAACATGTCATATCCTAACGATGTAGCTGCAGCTGATGCTTTACACCAGAAATATAGTGAATTAAAAAAAGAAATTAGTAAAATTATTGTCGGTCAAGATCAAATTGTAGAAGCACTTTTGATTTCTATTTTCAGTAATGGACATACGCTAATGATTGGTTTGCCAGGATTAGCAAAAACACTTTTGGTAAAAACATTAAGTCAGGTGCTTGATTTAGATTTTAATCGCATTCAATTCACACCCGATTTGATGCCAAGTGATATTACAGGAAGTGAAATATTAAATGAAAAACGTGAATTTCAATTTCTTCGCGGGCCTATTTTTGCTAATATTATTTTGGCAGATGAAATAAACAGAACTCCACCTAAAACGCAAGCTGCTTTATTAGAAGCAATGCAAGAAAAAACGGTTACTATTAATGGTCAATTGCATCAATTACCAAATCCATTTTTTGTTTTAGCCACACAAAATCCCATTGAACAAGAAGGAACATATGCATTACCAGAAGCTCAATTAGACCGTTTTATGTTTAATGTATTTTTGGATTATCCTACTTATGAGGAAGAAATTGAAATTATTAAAAAAACTACTAGTAACCATAAAGTTGAAATGAATAAAATTATTCATGGCAGTGATATTTTAGCTTTTCAAGAATTAGTTCGTAAAACTCCAGTGGCAGACAATGTAATAGAATATGCTGTAAAATTAGTTAGTAAAACTCGTCCTGATAGTCCTTTTGCTACTGAAGAAATTAAGAAATATATAGAATTTGGAGCAGGCCCTAGAGCGGGACAATTTTTAATTATAGGTGCAAAAGCGCATGCGTTATTAAATGGGAAATATTCACCAGATATTGAAAATGTAAAAGCAATTGCATTAAATATTCTTCGCCATCGTTTAATTAAAAACTACCGTGCCGAAGCTGAAGGTGTAAAAATTGAAAGCATTATAGCAGGTATCTTATAAAATATTTGCAAAACCAATTATTGCAAAGCAATAAAAAAGCATATTGAAAATTTCAATATGCTTTTTTTGTTAACATTAAATTATACAAATTTCTTAATTACATTTATCCAACTCTACTTTTACAAAAGCCATTAACTGTTTGATATATGAAGCGGTAAAATTAAATTCAATACCTGCAGTTTTATATAACTCACCAATGGTTTTAGTATAACCTAAACTTAAAGCTGCTTTGTATTGCGCTAATGCCGTTGGTTTGTCAGCAATATAATTTTTCCAAACTGCCAAAGCACCCAACTGTGCCATTCCATATTCAACATAATAAAAAGGCACTTCAAACAAATGTAATTGTTTTTGCCAAGTATAAGCTTGTATTTCTTCATAACCTTTCCAATCAACCATTCCAGTACCAAACTCTTTGCTTAACGCTACCCAATACGTTTTACGTTCTTGCGCGGTATGAGTTGGGTTTGTATAAATCCAATGTTGGAATTTATCAATGGTAGCAATCCAAGGTAAAATTCTAATTATTCCTTCCAAATGTTCTTCTTTGGCACGGTTAAAGTCTTCCTTATTGGTATAAAATTCATCTTGTCCATCGTAACTAATAAGTTCCATGCTCATGCTGGCTAATTCAGCTACTTCGCTCGGACAGTTTTTAAATGCTGCTAATTCTAAGTCTTTACTCAAAAACGAATGAACAGCATGTCCGCCTTCATGCACCATTGTTTCCAAATCGCGGGTTGAAGAAGCAGCATTCATAAATATAAAAGGAACACTGGTTTCTGCCATTGGATAATTGTAACCTCCAGGCGCTTTGCCTTTTCTACTTTCTAAATCAAGGCGCTCCATATTGTCCATAGTTTCTATACACCATGCAAAATAATCATCTACTTTTCTAAAACATTTTACGGTTTTATCAATTAAATCTTTACCACTTGTAAATGGCTCTAAAGCCTCACGATTTTTGGTATCTACTTCCATATCCCACGGTTTTAAATCGTGACCAAGTTCTTTTTTTCTCACTTCGTTAAATGCTTTTACCAGAGGTAAAACTTCTAGCTGAATGGCCTCATGAAAAGCAAAACAATCTTCTGGCTTATAATCAAAGCGGCCAAGGGCAACAAACATATAATCCCTAAAGTTATTAAAACCTGAGTTTAAAGCTACTTTATTTCTTAGTATAATTAACTTATCAAACAAATCATCTAACTCTTGTGCATGAGCGGCACGAACTTCATTTATTTTCAAAAATGCATCTTCACGTTTTGCCCTGTCAGTACTTTTCAAAAAATTAGCTGCTTGCTGAAGCGTTAATTCTTTGCCATCAATGGTAACGCTTAAACCACCAATTATACTTCCATACTTTTGACTTTCGGTGGCTATTTCGGCCATTAACGGTACGTTTTCTTCTCTGAATATTTCTATTTCTGACTTAATTCCTCTTAAGTAAATGAAGTATTTATCATGGTCTAATTCCTCCATGAATTTACATGCTACCAATTTTTTATTTAACTGATCTGTTATAGGTGAAATTTGTGGTTCAATTTCGGTTACAAAAAACAAATATGCTTGTTCCAATTCTTTGTTATTGCTATCACACGTCATTTTTACATAACGCCAAGCCAAGTCTTCACTCACAAAAGCTTCTAATTCACTTCTGTCAGATAGCCATTTTTCTAATGCTGATTTATCATTTATTTCTCTAAATAATAATTGATTAAAGTAAGGGGACAATAAATCCCAAGCGGTAACTTTTAACTTATTAGGCAAAAATTTTCGGTTTATTATCGTAATCATTATGATATATATTTAAGCCACATAATTAATACAGTTTTATTTAACAAAAAAACATTTAGGTCATTATTCTGCAAAATGAATTTCATTTTACGTTGATTAAGTAAATAAACATTGGAAGAATATGGAAACGTATAATCATTAAGTAGATTATATGTTAAATAGTAAGTCTGTTTAAAACAATTTGATAAAATTTAAAACTTTGACATAGTTGAAGTGAAATTATTTTATCAAGGCTAATCCTTCTAATGCCGAAGAATCGTTTGGTGCTATAAGCAACACTTTGTTAAATAATAGTTTTGCTTCTTTGTATTTTGCTAATCTATAATTTGTCCAGGCTAACATGTTTAAGCCGTTATATGTAAAAGGGTAAAGGTTTACCAGTAGTGAAAAACATTTATGTGCTTTTTCATATAATTTACCATTATAATAAATCATTCCCAATGCATATAAAGCATAACTATTTTGAGGATCAATTTTTAAAATGTTTTGATATTGAAAAGCAATATTATCCCACTCGCCCAAAATTGTAAGTGGATATATATAACCAAACTTTGCCTCTATTGAAAACGGCATTAATTTCATGGCTATTTCATAATATTGTTTGGATTCTTTTTGTAATCCAGCACAGTAATTTAACCAACCTAAACGAATATTTATTTCGTAAGAATTGTGGTTATATACTTCCATTATTTTAGAAATGGCTTGCGAATAATTAAATTTGCTTTCCAATTCTATGCTTGCAGCAAAAGCAATTTTAATTTTATCTTCTTGTGCATGAATTGAGTTAATTATTAAACTAAATAATAGAATGAAGATAGATTTTTTCATAGTAATTAAAGGTTATATTTTATTCCTAAAAATAGTGAGTTAAATGAATAATTATTATTGGTCTTGTAATCTTGTTTGTGTTCATTTTGATAAATAATATACATAAAAATATTATTCGCAAATTCGTATTTAAGAATGAAATTAATTCTATCAAAAGTTTTATCTACTGAATTATAAATTATATATCCGTCTTGATCTGAAAAATTACGAGCATTGGCATAAAAATAATCTGCATTTATTGACAATTCATCATTTATGATAAACGAAACAGAAGGTTTAATTAAGGTACTTAACAAATTATTATTACTAAAATGATATACTCCCAATCCAAAAATTAATGCTTCATTGTTTTTTACATCAAACAATAATTCAGCTCCTGATTGAAATTGGGTTTGCTTAACTTTTAAATTATTTAATTGACTATAAGCAAAGCAAGGTTTAATAATAAAATGTTTCCATTTATAAGTACTACTTCCTAACAAAAAAATATTGTTACTGCTTATGTATTCGGCAGGAATTAGTGTTGTTTGCATTGGAGGAAATACTATAGGTGCAGGCAATTCTTGAAATATTTTAGTATTGCTGTTTAAAAATGAAATAACTCCATTAAACTTTAATAATGCACTTTTTTTATATTCAAAATTAGCATAATAACTGTGTTGGGCTATAGTTCCCCACCACACGTTTTGTGAAATATAATTATATGCGTGAAACAATTGCAATTTGTTACTTAGTTGATGTTGTATACCAATTTGATTGGAAGTTAAATTTCCTACTGTATCGGTTTGATTGCTAAATTTTACACCTGACTCCATGTATATTTGATTGAACAAATTAGTTTTGCCTAATCTAAATTCATGGATTGGTTTTGAATTTTCGCTTAAGTAATTTGCGTTCAAAAATGATTGCGCTTGCACTTTACAAACAAAAATAATTGAAAATATAATTATACTATTTCGCATGTAGCTTTTATAGTTTTGTTATGAAATAATACCTCAAATGATTGAATATTTCCTTCACTAATAGTGAAATTTGCTGATATAGATTTATTCATCGAAAAAACCGATTGGAGATTTACTTGACTACTTAATAATATATTTCGAGGATATAAATAATCGTCAATTGATACATAGCTTAATAAATACTGCGCTTTTAAAGTAGTAGTAAAAGGCAAAAGAAAGTCGTTAAAAACTCGACTAAGTGGCTTAAAAACATCGTAAATTGGTAGTGAATCTTCTATTACCATATCTTGATAATAACTGAACAATACTTTATGAACGCTGCAATAGAAATAATAAAGTAAGCTGTTTTTATTTCCTTCAAATGTGGTAAAATAAAACTTTGTTCCATCGTTAACAAACCAAGCCACCGACTTGGTTTCATAGCAATAAATGTAAGAATGATTATTGATATCAGTAAATATTTCCCATTTAATAATACTGTTTTTACCATTTATATTAGTAATCCAATTTATTTTTTTTCCTGGAATTAAATTAAATGCATTTTTTAATAAATTATTGATTGCAGCGTTGGCCACAATGTCATTTTCATTAGGAATTCCACTAGTTTTAAAAATATACTTTCCATCTACTTTGGTAATATAATTACTTAAAGGGTATTGAATAGTAGTTGCTGATAAAACTGCTGTGTTTTGTAATTGAAAATGAATATGTGGTTCAGGCGAACGCCCAGAACTTCCATTATTAGCAAGCATTTGACCTTTATAAACATAATCGTTCAGAGCTACTTTAAAGCTATCCTTTTTTATATGACTAATTTTAGAAAACAACTGTTCTGCATGTTTAATAATGATGGTATTTCCCCAGTTTTGCTGCAGGTTTACATCTCCAATTAAGTTATCGTCTATTCCATCAATAATATCTATTACATAACCATCGGCAGGTGCTAAAACTGGAAGTGAATAACAATAATAATCTTCTAAATTATTACCAGGCAAACGAAATGTTTTTAGCTCATCGTCTTTTATCACAAAATCCCAAGCATACTGGTAATCATTTTTATGGGTTATGCTACCATTTTGTCCTTGAGAAATTTGCCATTCACCATAAAAAGGAAGTCCTATTTTGAAATAAACTTCATCATTAAACCTTTCCTTTTCATTCAGAAATCGGTATAAGTTTTTTTCAGGTGAAAATAATTGAACTTGCGTTAATTTTAACTTATCGGCTTTCACCCTATAATATAAAAAATAAAGCACCATAATTACCATTATATTAAATGGCAATGACAATACAGAAAGCCCTAATAAACCAAATACTGATACTGAAGCAGCAATAATAATTGATATCATTGGTGCGGCAATAATTACTAATAAAAATGAGTAGGAATTTGCTAATAAAAAATATCCTCCAATGGCAACAGCTCCCAAAATAAAGTTAAAACCAATAAAAGAATAATTCAACAAATTAACATCGCCTTTCAGTAAAGTAAAGAAATAATATCCGCTTAAAAAACCAACAATAGACAATAAGAAAGCAATGCGAGAAAAAATTAATAAACCTATTACTATTAATGTACCAGCTATAATATTGTATTGAAAAATTATGGCACCCAAAGATTTTAAATATACATCTAACAAATGTGGCAATTCTATATTATCGTAAAAATGATATGCTTTTACCAAATCTGCGCCACCCAATTTTAACATTTCATTGTAAACAAATATGCCTCTATCATTATTTATTAAAGTGGCAAAATGTGGAGTTGCTAATTGAATTAACCAAACAGCAAACAAAAAAGGTAAACTTAAATAAGGTAATTTTTTATTGGCTTGTAAGCCAGCAATAACAATGGTTAACACAAAAGTAATTAAACTGATAAAACCTACTAATAAAAACAATTGCCAACTTGGCTGAAAAGTATAACCTATAAATAAGCCAACCAATAAACTATTAAAACCATAATATCCTTTGGAAATATATGCTTGATTATAATTTAAAATTTGTGCAAAAATATTAGTTAATACAACAGAAAGCAAACCATATAAACCTACATAAACATCAATAAAGGAAGCAATAAATACAAAAGCTGCAAGCCAATAACTATCAGCTAAAAACAACTGAGAATAACTATTTATTAAGCCATTTCCATGCAATTTAATATTGTATTTCAGGTTTATTTTTATCAATGTTTTTTTTTAATTATTAAATATAAAAAGATATCGAACATAATAAAAAGTTCAACATCTTTTTTATAATTTATTTAATGTAATAAATTGACTAATTATAGTTTAAAACTTTTTAAATATTCTGGAGTAATTTCTAAACTATTCATATATTCTAACGTTTCTTTTTTCCTAATTAAATGAGGTTTACCATCCATATCTATCATTACAATATTTGGTCTCATAGCTATAAACTGCATCCATTGCGTCATGTTATATGCACCTACAGTGTGTACAACTACATTATCCCCTTTTTTCATTGGAGGTAAAGTTATATTTTCCCTGATTACATCAATATTCATACACAATGGACCGTAAATTACAGAATCTTCAGTGTAATGACTAAATTCTTGAGCAGGTGAAATTTTATGTTCATACCAGAAAGAAGTGAACAAAATATTTACCCCAAAATCCATGATTGTAGCTTTACGTCCGTCACTTAAACGTTTGTTTGCCAAAACTGTTCCTAATAAAAAACCAGCCTCATCAACCAAAGAACGACCACTTTCCAAAATTAATAATGGTAAGTCTTCTTTACTATATTCTGAGTTTAACAAAGCAGAACAAATTGCTTCAGCATAATCATCAAAAGTTGGAACTGTATCAGCACCCATTAAATATGAACCTTTTAAAGTATTGCGAGAAGCAAATCCACCACCCATGTCAATATATGTAATGTTTTTCCCAAATTTAGATTTTATGTGGAAAGCTAAATCCGATAATTTAGTTGCTGCTAATGCATAAGCACTGGGCGTTAACATAAATGTACCTATATGAGTATGCAAACCAATCAAATCCATTTTATCAGTTAATATAATTTTGTTGATCGCATCCCAAGCTTGTCCACTTTCGTAATTAAAACCAAACCGATCCCACATAGGATAAACTCCTGTATCCATATTAACACGAATGGCTACTTTTGGTCGTTTTTTCAATTCATCTGTCAGTTCTATAATTCTGTATAATTCATCTAAATGATCAATGTGAATCATTGATTCATTATTGATTGCTAAAATCAAATCTTCATCTGTTTTATCAGGTCCATTAAAAATAATTTTATTTCCCGGAACTCCGTTTAATAATGCTTTATTATATTCAAAACCAGAAACTACTTCAGACCAACTTCCTTCTTGATGAAAAACACTACAAATGGCATTATTATAATGAGTTTTATAGCTCCATGCAAACTGTACTTTTGGATAGCGAGTGGTAAAAGCACGCACTGCATCCTTGTATGTTTTTCTAATAGTTTGCTCACTCATTACAAATAATGGAGAACCAAATTCACCTATTAAATCCTTTACTTTTGCACCATCAATATTGGTAACAGGAGCATATTCTGTTCGAGTTCCGTACTTGTTCATAACGCCAGTATTTAATTTTTTTATTACTGGTCTTTCATATCTAATTTTTTCCATGTGCTTTATTTGTATGCCGCTAGCTGATGGCTTTTGGCTATTTTTTTAATATTTTTTGATTGAGGCCAAACGTGTTTTTAAAGCTCTCCTATTGTTGAAATTTGTTCAAATTCTTTTAAATCTACAATCATATCGAACGAATAACGAATAAACATTTTACCAATATCATATACTTTATATGGCTCAACATTTTGGCCTAATGCTAGTTTTACTAATGCTTCTGGTTGGTTTTGACCACAGCCAGCAGCTAAATAAACCCAAGCTGGAAAACGCGGATTTATTTCCAATAAATAATATTTATTTTCAGCAGTTTTAATAAATTCTAGTTCCATTCCTCCACGCCATTTTGAAGAAGAAATAACCCTATTTGCAATGTTTACCAACTCTTCATCATCTAATGAAATACCTGCCCAAGCTTTACCTTTATCAGTTATAAAAAGTTTTCGCATGGGTACTGAACTTATTGCATTTCCTTGGCCATCTCCTAAAGCAGTTACATTTACCTCACTTCCAAAAACATATTCTTGAATAATTATTGGCAGTCCCCATTTAGCACTTATTTTGTTAAAATAATTGGCTACTTGTTCTGCATTATATGCAATATATGCATCGTAAAACTTTCCTTTTACAACCATTGGATAAGAAAATTCTTTGGAAATACTTTGAATTTCAGCAGTGCTAAACATCATTTTACTATAAGGAACATCTACTCTATGTTTTTCACCAAATTCATAAAGGTTTGCTTTATGTCTTTCATCAAATTGTTCCTGAGTTGGTAAAAACATACAAATACCCAAATCGGATTTTAGCAATGGTTCTATTTTCATAAAATTTGCTAATTCAGCATCAAAATTAGGAATAATTACATCTAATTTTTCTTGATTATGTATATAATAAATTCGTTCTAACAAAGAATCTATTCCGGCACTTGGTAATGGTATTTGGTATGACTTATCTACCAAATCGTGCATATATAAACCTGGTTCTAAAGTTTCATA
The DNA here is from genome assembly GCA_947456185.1 of Bacteroidota bacterium. GTDB lineage: Bacteria > Bacteroidota > Bacteroidia > UKL13-3 > UKL13-3 > JAAFJM01. The sequence continues at coordinate 27,928 of CANGPW010000021.1, forward strand.
ACTTAAACCAATAATTCTAATATCAAAATCCTTACTTTCTTTTAATGCTCTTATTACAGGAATACCAGGCCCAGGACTATCAATATTATTTAATCCTGATACTGCAACCGTTATTTTTTGTTTCATAAAATTATTCTTAGGTTTCAAAAATTATTCAATTTCTTCAGCTACTTGATTAGTTTGTAACATCATTACAAAATCGTAATAATCTTTTTCAAAAGTTGAATCATCGGTCATGTATTTGCTTAAAATATATTTGCGTATTTCATCTTTGCTTTTCTCATCTTTAAGCATCCTGATTATTTCTAAGCCAATCGGATTAGTGCTAAAAGAATCTCCTGAAGTTGGATTAAAAATAAACCCAGATTCGCTAATAGCTACATTTTTTTTTATTTTCATTTCTTTATTTTTTTAATTATTAAAAGTGTAGTGTTTTTAATATTACGAATAACAAATAATTCAAGCATTTATTTGTTATAATTTTATTATAATTAGTTATAAAATTAGGAAATATAAATGACATATTGGTTACAATGTATTAATTAAAACTTCATTGCTTTCAATGCTTTGGCTTTCCATTGAGCTGTAAGAACTACAATTAATGTTGCAGTTCCTCCAAAAACTACTGAAGGTGCTAATCCTAAAAATCTTGCGGCAACTCCACTTTCAAATGCACCAATTTCATTGGAACTTCCTATAAAAATAGTGTTAATAGATGAAACCCTTCCACGCATGTTATCAGGAACAAATATTTGCATAATTGCACCACGAATGATCACACTTATGCTATCGAAAGCGCCACTAAAAAAAAGTAAAATTATACTCAAATAAAAATTGGTACTTAAACCAAAACCAATCATACAAAGTCCAAATGCAGCCACAACAATTATCAGCGTTTGTCCAGGATTTTTAAAACTTCCATAAAACGAAAAAGCAATCATTGTTATACTAGCTCCTAATGATGGTGCTGCTCGCAAATAGCCTAATCCTTGCGGACCAACATTTAATATTTCATGGGCAAACGCTGGTAACAAAGCCACAGCACCACCAAACAAAACTGAAAATAAATCGAGTGAAAGTGCGCCTAAAATAATTTTATGGTTCAATACATATTTGATTCCTTCTGCTAAATTTAACCAAATAGAATCGTGTTTCATTGATACAATATGTTTCTTTACTTTTATTAAACTTAAAAAAATAAATGCAATGGAAAACAATCCAATAATTACAATAAAACTATTGGTAATTCCATAATAATTATACAAAAATCCCGCACTTGCCGGACCAGCTATAGATGCTATTTGCCAAGTGGTGCTATAAAAAGTGCTACCTTTTACCAATTGTTCTTTGCTTACTAATTGTGTTAAAATTGCTTGTCCTGCAGGCGCATAAAATCCCCTTCCCAATCCAATTAACATAATTAACCCATAAATGGCATTTACTTGTAAAGTTTTGGGAAATGAAATACCAGTAACAACAAATAAACCTATTGCGCCAATTAACATGGTTAACATGCTAAATTGCATAATTTTTTTTCGGTTATGTTTATCGGCTACATGACCAGCAAACAAAGCAATACTAATGGCAGGAACGGCTTCGGCCAAACCAATTAAACCTAAAGCCAATACATCGTTGGTAAGTTTATAAATATGCCAACCTATTACAACTGCAATAATTTGATAAGCAAAAGTTAAAAAAAATCGTGTTAATATAAAATTTCTATACCTGCTAATGTGCAACGGATGAGTTATACTCATGAATTAATTACTCATTTTTATCCACTTCCAAATTTCTTTGTAAGAAGGTTTTATTCCAAACGTTAAAATACCAATTCTATAAATTCGAGAAGCTAGCCAAACAGTAAACATAAAGCCACAAATCATTAACGACATAGATAATAAAAGTTCCCAAGTTGGAACTCCAAAAGGCAATCGAATCATCATAACAACTGGGGAAGTAAAAGGAATAATTGACAGCCAAAATGCAGCTACACCATTAGGAGCATTTAACACCAAACCTTGAGCTAAAGCAATAGAAAAAACCAAAGGCATGGTAACTGGAAGCATAAATTGTTGCGTATCTGTTTCGTTATCGACTGCGCTTCCAATGGCAGCAAACAATGCTCCATAAAACAAATATCCTGTAATAAAATAAAACAAAAACACAGTAATTAAATATGGATAATTAAATGATAACAATCCATCTAAAAACGAATTTCCAATTATGGCATTTGTTGGCATTGCATTGGGCAATTGTGAGGAAACATTTGCTAATTCTTTCACATGATCACCCATTAAAAATGAACTTACTAACGGCATTGCCAATAAAATAAGTGCTACCCAAATCACAAATTGTAACAAACCAACACTTGCTATTCCGAGTATCTTCCCCATCATTAATTGAAATGGTTTCACCGATGAAATAATAATTTCAACAATGCGATTGGTCTTCTCCTCAATAATTCCTTTCATTACCATTACACCATATAAAAATATGAATAAATAAATGAGTAATGCACCGCCCATTCCTAATGCAGTGGCGGCACCTGAATTACTTTTTTCTTCTACTTGGTTCTCAAAATTAATTTTTGTAGTACTTAATTTTACATTCGTTTCATTTATTTTATCAATGATACTTTGATCAATTTTATAATTAGCCAATTGCTCATTTTTAACATATTTTTCTATTTCATTTTCTATATAATCTATTTGCGAAACACTAGGTTGTTCAATTGCTAACAGCTTTATTCCATTGGTATTATTTAACCCAAAAGAATCAGGAATTTGTAGCAATGCATAATAATCAGGATTGATTTTAAAAAATTCAGTTGACGTATAATTATCAATAGATCCATATTTAAAATTAAATATTTTGTTGTTATTTAATTTATCAGTTATTAATCCGCTGTTATCATTTACAAAAACTGTTTTTATTTCTTCATTTCCAGGACCGTTAATGGTAAAATAAATGGTAATGCCATAAAACAATACAATCAATAATGGCGAAACAATGGTCATAATTAAAAAGGATTTCTTTTTAACCCTTGTTATAAACTCACGCTTAAGTATCAAAAATATTTTATTCATAATTAAATTTATTGCAGCGCAAACATAGTTACAAGCTTGTTAAAAATTTAACCGATTATAAAAAAAGTGCTGAATGACAAAAGTGCGAAGTGAAGGCAATGGGCAATGGGCAATGGGCAATGGGCAATGGGCAATGGGCAATGGGCAAAAAGAATTTTTTCAAAACTAGTTTCCGAATTAAACTTTTTAACCTATTAACTTATTAACCAAATCAACAATATAACATTATTATAAATCAGCCATGAACTATGGTCTATAAACTATCGTCTATTAATAATACTAGCAATGGGCTGAGCGGTTGGCATAATTATCAGTTCATTTATATTTACCCTGAATGGACGATTTAAACAAAACCAAATGGCTTCGGCAATATCATTGGCAACTAAGTTTTCAAATCCTTCATAAACTTTATTGGCTTTTTCTATATCACCATGAAAACGAACAACTGAAAATTCAGTTTCCACTGCTCCAGGATGAATAGCTGTAACTTTAACACCAAAAGGAGCCAATTCTATTCTCATTCCTTTACTTAAAGCATCTACCGCATGTTTGGTGGCACAATACACATTACCATTGTTATAAACTTCTTTTCCAGCTATGGAACCAATATTGATAATATGTCCGCTTTCCTTATTTTTCATAATTTGCAATACATATTTCGACACATATAACAATCCTTTAACATTGGTATCAATCATGGCTTCCCAATCGTTTAAATCACCATCATAAATTGGAGAAAGTCCGCTTGCTAATCCTGCATTATTCACCAAAACAGCTATGTTTTTCCAATCTTCATTTAAATTTTCAATGGCATTTTTAACTTCATGATGAATGCGTACATCAAATACTAAGGTTAAAACTTTTACTGAAAAAGATTCCTTTAATTCATTGGCTAATTTTTCAATTTTATCTTGTCTACGTGCATTTAATATCAAATCAAAACCTTGAGCAGCAAGCAGACGAGCGGTGGCCTCTCCTATTCCTGATGATGCTCCCGTAATAAATGCTATTTTATTTATCATTTTATGTATGTTTGGTGTGCAAATTAATCAAAAATATGAATACTTATTTCGACATAATTTTACGTTCCTTAGCTGTTTATGTTTTTATCATATTGGCCATCCGCTTTTTTGGTAAAAAAGAACTTTCACAATTAAGCATTACCGACTTAGTACTGATACTTTTAATAAGTAATGCGGTACAAAATGCAATGGTTGGACCTGATTCATCGCTAGCTGGTGGATTGGTGGCTGCACTCACTTTATTTGCTTTAAATTACATTATAAAACTTATGTCATATAAAAGCAAAAGCTTTAGTAAAATTTTGGAGGGAGAACCTGTGATGTTGGTTTACAAAGGTTTTGTAAAAACGGAAAATTTACAAAAACAAAAACTTACGATTGAAGAATTAGAAGCAGTGGTGCGAGAACATGGAATTGAAAAAATTGTAGATGCCGAATTGATCATGCTTGAAAGAGATGGTAGCATTAGTGTAATTTCAAAAGAATTGAAAAACCAAACTATTCATAAATCTAAACACATTAAAAAATATGGAGAATAAAATAGCAATTAATTATTGATTCTCAACTTCCAGTGCTCATCTCTCAGCACCCAACTCCCATTGAAAATATCTCATTGCTAATCTCTTAAAAATCAATAATTAATTACAATAAAAAAAGGCCATCCTTGCGAGACAGCCTTTTCAAAATTTTATAATTTATACTTCATCATTCAAATTATTTCTTCCCTAATTTGTTCATATCTACTCCCCTACTTTTAGCCATGTCTTCAAGCTTTTTTTGGAATTTAGATACAGTAACAGGTTTCTTTTTATTTTCTTGTAATTGAGCATGTAATTTCTTTTCGTCAACAAAAAACTTAATGGTTAATTGTTGTAAAATAGTAACCAAGTTCGATACAAAATAATAATAATTTAAACCTGCTGCAAAGCTATTTAAAGTAAATAAGAATATGATTGGCATAAATAAACCTAACCATTTCATTTGTCCGGTTACACCTGTAGCTTGGTTATTATAAAGTGCATAAACTACAGAGGAAACTGTCATTAATATAGCAAATAAACTTACGTGATTACCGTAAAAAGGAATTTCAAAAGGCAAGTTTAAAACATTATCAAAAGTTGATAAATCTTCAGCCCAAAGAAAACTTTGTTGACGTAATTCAAAAGCCGATGGGAAGAATTGGAACATGGCAAACAAAATTGGTAATTGTAATAATACAGGAATACAACCACCAAAAGGATTTACACCTGCTTTTTTATACAATTTCATGTTTTCTTGTTGTGCTTTAGTCATGTCACCACCCGTTTTTTCTTTTATCTCATCCATTTCAGGTTTCAATAAACGCATTTTGGCAGCACTCAAATAACTTTTGTAAACCAAAGGAAGCAAAGCAGTTTTTATCAATAAAGTAAGCATAAGTATAATTATACCAAAACTTCCAATATACCTGCTTAAAAAATCAAATACATTGATAACGATGTATTTATTTACCCATCTAAAAACTCCCCAACCTAATGTAACAATACGTTCTAATGAAATATTTAAAGTCTCTAATGTCTTATAATGATTTGGACCATAATATATTTTCATAGCAAAACTTTCATTGTTGTTATGATCGTATGGAATGGTTAAAATTGAGCTGAATTTACGTAAATTAGTTTTATAAGGATCATTTTTTGTTTCTAAAACCGCATCGGTAAATCCTTTTTCAGCTATAATAGTTTGGTTAAAATATTGTTGTTTGTAACTTACCCATTGCAAATCGCTTGTAATGGTTTCTTTGGCTTCACTTCCTTCCGAAAGTTTTGAAGGTTCATCTCCTTTAACTCTGTAAAAAATAGTTGAAACACGTTCTTCAGCTTCTCTGGTTTTTTCTTGCATGCGCAAATTGGTAGTCCAATTGATGTCTAAACTAGTTCTATTTCGCTGAATTACATTTTCTAAACCTACTAAATTAATATTGTATTTTAGCATATTGCTAATTGAATCAAAGCCATATAATTGTTCAATGTATTGGTTTTCGCCAATACTCACTTTCATACTGATACTTTTTTTATCGTCAGATATTGTTGGCTTAAAATACAAATTTGCTGTATTTATAATTTTATTATCAACTGTAGGAAAGTCGAATGATTGCACATTATCAGCACCATCAAATAAAACTAAATCTTGTTTTGAATAAGTTTTGTATTTTTTTAATTGTACTTTGTAAATTCTTCCTCCTTTATTGCTAAAAGTAATTTTTAAATCATTGTTTTCAATGTTTGAAAATTCTTCAGTTCCTTGAGCTGCTAAAGCAAAAGTTCCAAATGCTTCCTTTGCACTAGCAGTATCTGTTGATGCTGAGATAATTGCATTGTTTTTTGCAGAATCAATATTAGTTCTAACCAAACTATCTTGCTGAATTGTAGCAATATTTGTGCTATCTTGTTGACGCTTGTATGCTTCAATTTCTTCATCACTTGGTTTTAAAAAGTAAGCCCAACCAACCAATAAGGCCAAAATTAGCGAAAAGCCAATGAGTGTATTTTTATCTAACATATTTTTTTTAACGGCTGCAAATGTAATAAGTTGGAGTAATTTTTATAACTCCAACTTATTATTTACAAATAAAATTATAATTATTAATAATTGAATTTTTTGAATACTTAGGCTTAAAAATTATTTACCTATAAACTCTACCTGAATGGCATCGCCCCAAAGTTCTTCTACGGCATAAAACTCACGTTTTTCGCGTTGGAAAACATGAGCTACCACATTGAAATAATCCAATAAAACCCATTCGTTATTTTCCATTCCCTCACGGTGCCAAGGCATTTCACCTGTTAATTTTTTCACTTCTTCATCTACACTTCGAGCTATTGCTTCAACTTGCTTGTCACTTTCGGCATGACTTATTACAAAAAAATCAGTACTTGCGCTTTTAACATTACGCATGTCTAAAATTTTTATATCTTCTGCTTTACGTTCAAACATTCCTTGTGCTATTGCCCATGCCAAATACTCGGTAGGATCAGTGATAACTTGTTTCGATTTTGTTTCTTTTTTGGCAGTTTCTTTTTTAGTTATCACCTTTTTAGGTGCTACTTTTTTTAAACTTACCTTTTTTGCAGCTACTTTTTTGGCTACTTTTTTTGCAGCTACTTTTTTTGCTGGTGTTTTCTCAGTACTCATTTGCTATTTATCTTGCTATATTGCGCGCCAAAAGTAAGTTTAAAAAACGGTTATAAAAATTTGTTATCTATTCAATTTAAATATCACTTTATAAATCAGTTAGATTCAACGAATAATTTTATAAAAAATTTTCCGGTTGAAAACGGTTTGGTGCTTTTTACCAATTTCCAGTCAAGCGGAAAAGGTATGGCCGCTAATCAATGGGAAAGCAAAGAAGGAGAAAATTTATTATGCAGTATATTACTTGAATTTCCTTTTATAAAAATAGAGCAGCAAGCTTATATAAATATGGCTGCTAGCCTTGCTTTGCAAACAATTGTCAATCAATTTTCAAATAAAAAAAGTGCCATTAAATGGCCCAATGACATTTATATTGAAAACAAAAAAATAGCTGGGATTTTAATTGAAAACACATTGCAAGGTAGCAAAATAAAACAAACTATTATTGGAATTGGTCTAAATATTAATCAAGAAACGTTTGAAAATAAAAATGCCATATCTTTAAAAAATATTTTAAATCATAATTTAAACATTGAAACCATTTTATACGAATTAACCCATCAATTAAATATTTACTATCAATTACTTGTTTTAGGAAAATATCAACAAATTATTGAAAAATACAATGATTTATTGTTCAGAAAAAACGAAACTTGCTACTTTAATATCAATAAACAATTGGTATTAGGGCAAATTGAAAGTGTAAATGAATACGGATTACTAAAAGTGTTAATTGGCAATGAATTGCAAGAATTTGCTCACAAAGAATTAGAAATGATAATATAGAAAAAAGTACTTAGTTAACTAGTTTTTAGTACTTAGTTCGTTTAAAGAAACTTAGTACTAAGAAACTAAGTACTAAGAAACTAAGTACTAAAAACTAACAAAAACCCTGAAAAACATTTGTATAGATATTGGGAACACGCAAACTAAGATTGGAATTTTTGAAAATTCTAACTTATTAAAAACTATAA
>CANGPW010000022.1 GCA_947456185.1 Bacteroidota bacterium
GAATGTTACATTTAATGATACTAGTTCAACTACTGAAAATTACATAATTTTACGTAAAAAAAACGGAACAATTACTGAAATACCAACTGATGGTATTACTTATCAAAAAGGCGATTATATAGGTGCTGCACAAGTGGCTTATATAGGCAAAGTTGGAACATTTAAACCCACATATATTTTGGCAAATAACAATTATTCATTTGCCGTCTTTTCATTTAACGGACCAGCTTCTTACGAAAATTATTTAACAAGTAATTCAAATACAGCTTCTGTTCAATCATTGGCAGGTAATCCTGGAACTTATTACAGCACCATTGATCCATCATCCAATAGTTTTTTAACTAATTTGAGTGCTAAAATAAATGTTCACGATACGATTTTTTATGGTAATTATACTGCAACTTTAATCAATAATTTTTTAACAAGGGATACAGCTTCTGGTAAAAAAGTGGTAAATTGTGTTTATACTGGTATTCCTTATATTTACAACGAACCTTTTGTTTGGAATGTAAGTGGTGGAACTGGAATTTTAACCAGAGAACACACACGTGCACAAAGTACCATGCCAAGTAAAATATCTGGGGCTAATCCAAGTTGGCCAAATGCTGGTTCCACAACCAAAGAATTACCAGAATATAATGACCAACATAATTTATTCCCTGCACATCAAACACAGGCCAATGCAACTCGTTCTAATAATCCTTTTGCAGAATGTGTTACGATTACTTCTACTTCGACTTCTGGTTTTGGGAAATTAGGAAAAGATGCAAATGGCAATACTGTTTATGAACCAAAAGATACCCAAAAAGGTGATTTAGCAAGGGCATTGTTTTATATGTCGGTTTGTTATAATGGTGCAGCTGGAAATGTTTGGACATTACCTGCTGATCAAGGTTTAGCAATTTTAATGAAATGGCACCAACAAGATCCACCTAGTGACGAAGAAATTGCTCGTCATGAATACATAGCTTCAATTCAAAAAAACCGCAATCCATTTATTGATAATCCAAGTTGGGCTAATTTGATTGATTTTAAAACAATGACTTTAATTACTGGTAAAATTTTAACTGTAAATGCACCTAACGGGGGAGAAAATTTAGTAGCTGGAAAAACAACTAATATTACTTGGTTGGCTTCCGGAATTACTGGTAATGTAAAATTAGAATATACTACCAATGGAACCGATTTTATTTTTATTGATTCAGTAAATGTAAGTCCTGCAACTTATGCTTGGACATTACCTTCATTTGCTACAACTACTGCAAAGATTAGAATTACAACATCTGATAATTCAACCACTGATTTAAGTAATGCAAATTTCACAATCAATATTCCAACTTTAAAATTGTTAACGCCAGTTGCTTCTGATAATTGGTTCCCTGGTGATTTGGAAAATATTACTTGGCAAAGTGCTTTTGTCGATTCGGTATATATTGAAATAAAAGATAGTTCAAAAGTACTTTTAACTACAAAAGAAAAAGCCAGTTTGGGTACCATTTCAATAATAGCTCCTTGGGCATTTACTTCAAAAGCTAAGGTATTTATTTCAGAAATAAATGGCGTTTTAAAAGATAGCAGCGTTGAGTTTGGAATACATCATGAAGTTGGAGTAAACGAAGTTTCAAATGCTAATTTCAATATTTATCCAAACCCAAGTAATGGAATTGTTTACTTTACCACTGATTTAATTTTAAATCATGCTTCATACGAAATAGTTGATGTAACCGGTAAATTAATTATCAAAGATGAATTGAGCAAAACCAATTCAATAGCCATTCAAAACAAAGGAATTTATGTGCTAAAAGCAATGGTTGATGGTAAATCAATCATTAGAAAAATAGTAGTGGAATAAATTAAAATTCTTATAAACCTAAACAGCCATTACAATTGCTTGTAATGGCTGTTTTTTATGTTATAAACTGTATGCATTTACCTCATTATGCATATTATTTTTTGATGGCTAATTATGAATATAAATGCATAAAATAGCCACGATTAAATAATTATCTAATCATGGCTTTCATTTAAAAATAGAAATTATCTGTTATTTTTTAAAGCAATTTTCTTGATACTATTTAACGCTTCTAAATCTTTATTATTTAATTTACACTTATCAGGAGTGGCAGTTTCATAATACATTAATTCACTATTTTGAGCGCTAATTACCAATTTATTGCAATATTTTTCATCTTTTACCCAAAGGTAATAAGCCACAGCATTATCTTGATCGGCCAAAGCTTTATAAATTAAATCTCTATCAACTTCTGCCACTTCGCCATCAAATATATCCGCAGCATCTTTTTTGCCTTTTAATTCTAACATTTTATCTTCTACCAATAGTTTTTTATCCAATAATTGGCTTTTATCAGAAGGGTAATTACTCATCATTTTCGATGCAGTTATATCGGCATCCTTAGCAGCTTTACTTGCATATTCAAAATAATTATTCATCAATTGAACACCACGTTGTAATTCAAATTCCCAATCACTTGTATCAATATTATTGCTACAAAATGCTTGAGCTAAAATATCTTCAGGCATTGATTTACGTTTGAATTTATTTAACATCACCAATCCGTTAAAATCTTCTTCGCAACTTCCTAATTTTGCTTTGTTTTTACTTCCTTTCGATTTACTAAAACTTAAGAAAACTACTTCTTGTGCTTTTTCTTGTTTTTTGTATTTTAACAATTCGTTGTCAAAAGCTACTTCAAAGCTACTAAACTTCCAATTTCTAATCATAGCAAGCTCTATAGCAGCATTGTAAGCACTATCATAAAATAATACTACAATGACTTTTTTCTCTTTAAAGGCTTCAATTTCTGATTTTTTTTTATAAAATCCGAACTGTGCTGAAGCACTAAAACTAATTAATGCTAACAAACAAATGGTAAATATTTTTTTCATTTTTATATATTTTTAAAGGTGCAAATAAATCTTTCTATTCAAATATTGAAACATTTTTTTACTTTGCCTAACTAATTTTTAATTTTAAATGAAGAGATTTTTATATTTAATCACAATCTTATTTTTTGTAAATAACTTAAAAGCAACTAATGGCGACACAACTAAAGTAAAATCTTTCGATAATTTTTCCATGAATAGATACGGAAATTTTGACACTTGGGTAAAATTTCCGGATGGAACCAAAAAATATCAGAAAATAATTATGAAATATACACTTGGGTGTACCAGTAATGGCCAGTGTGAATGGGATTATACCAATACTTTATTGGTAAGGGAAAATACTGGAAAGAAAGATTCTACTTTAAAAAATGCAAATAGTTACAGTATTATTGGTGTAAGCACAACACCAGATTCACTTTTTTATTTTAACGATACTACTTATAAATTTTTTTATAATAAAATTACCAAAACCATTGATAGCATTGCTAATAAACAATTAGTAGTTTTGTTAAATAACAATGCTCAAAAACCAACTTTAGTTACCGATACTTTAAAAGTTTGGCCAACCTATTATACCTATAATTTTGATACTGCTGGAAATGTAATTGATTCTTTTTTAGTTAAAAATTCAGCTAATTATGTTGTGAAAATAGTAAGAAATTATTATCAAGTTTTTGACGTGATTGTAAATTATGAATTAGGCCGAATGATAACACCTTATGCCAAGTTTTTTCCAAAAGATTTTAAATACACTTACGTTTTTGATGTGACTGATTTTGCAAGTAAATTAAAAGATTCTGTTCAAATTAGAATGGATTATTCAGGTTATTCATTTGGATTTACTTGTACAGTTAATTTTGAATTTATTGAAGGAACACCAGCAAGAGATGTATTAAAAATAGAAGCGCTTTATTATGGTTATTTTCCATATGGTAATACCAATAATTCAATTGAAAATTATTTAGTTCCAAAAACTTTCACTAAAGATTTAAATGCTAAAACGGTAAAATTACGTTTAACAGTTTCGGGTCATGGTGGTGAAAATAATGAGGGTTGCTCTGAGTTTTGCCCTAAAAATTTCTATTTAAAATTAAACAATTCTCAAATTGCAAAGCAATTGGTTTGGAAAGAAAATTGTGGTGAAAATGCCATAATTAATCAAGGAGGAACTTGGATATATGATAGGGCGAATTGGTGTCCGGGCGAACAAATAGCACCTTACGAATATGAATTAAACATGGTTGAAGGTGCAAATATTATAGACATGGATTTTGATACTTTTACAGCAAATGGTGGAGCTGGATACAGTGTAGCTGGTAATTTAATTTATTACAATGACTATAATTATTCAAATGAAGTAACAGTTGATGAGATAATTTATCCAAGTAATGATTTTAGGTACCAACGTTTAAATCCAATTTGTGAAAATGCACAAGTTATTTTAAAAAATAATGGTAAAAATGAATTGAAAAATTGTGTGATTAAATATCAATCGGGAAACAAAACCATTAATAGTTTTAATTGGCAAGGAAGGTTAGCTTTTGGCAAATCACAAAATGTAAACTTGCCTTATATTGAATGGGATTTAACAGATAAAACATTTAAAGTTTGGGTGGAGAAACCTAATGGTCAAACAGATGAAAACAATTCAAACGATAGAAAAGAAACGTATAATGTTATTGTTCCAAAAACATTTCCTCCACAAATAATCATTGAAACTACTACTAATAAATTTCCACTAGAAAGCAATTGGACTTTAAAAAATGCGATGGGAATTATTGTTGCACAAAAAAGTTTTACAAAACCAAGCTTACGTCATTTAGATACTTTAAATATTGGTTATGGTTGTTTTACTTTTCAATTAGATGACAGTGGAAAAGATGGTTTAGATTTTTGGGCCAGCAGAAGTAGCACTGGCAGTGGTTCTATTAGAATTACTGGTACTAATCCTTATAGAGTTGTTCAGCAAATAAATCCGGATTTTGGTAGTTTTTATAAAATTAGTTTTACAGGAATAGCAGGTTTAGGTAATGAAGAAATACTTGGCAATGAAATGTTAAAAGTATTCCCAAATCCAGCTATAAACCAATTAAATATTCAGTTAGAAAATTCATTCAGTAATGCAATCAAAACTTACCAAGTTTATGATTTACAAGGCAAATTAGTTTATTCTAAAAACACCGCTGATTGTATCTTAGATTTGGATGTTACAACATTTACCAAAGGAATCTACCTATTAATAATCAACTTGAATAACCAAACGTTAAAAAGTAAATTTGTAGTTGAATAGACCATAGACCATAGTTGATGGACGATAGTAAATTGACACAAATAAAGGGCAATAAAAAATAAAATATGAAATCAGAAACAATACTTATCATTGGCTCAAATGGGCAAATAGGAACTGAATTAGCCGAATCGCTTAGAGGTGTTTATGGTATAAATAATGTTGTTTGTAGTGATTTAAAATTACCTGCCATTGAAACTGGTCCGTTTGAAATAATTGATATTTTGGATAGAAACGGTGTATATGCAATTATAAAAAAATACAATATTTCGCAAGTATATTTATTGGCTGCAATGCTTAGTGCTACTGCTGAAAAAAATCCAAAATTTGCGTGGGATTTAAACATGCAAGGCTTGTTTAATATATTAGATGCCGCCAAAGAAGGATTAATTAAAAAAGTATATTGGCCTAGCTCTATTGCCGTTTTTGGACCCTCAACTCCTCCTATTTTAACTCCTCAATATACTGTGATGGAGCCAAATACTATTTATGGAATTAGTAAGCAAGCAGGTGAACGTTTTTGCGAATATTATTTTCAAAAATACAATGTCGATGTACGTAGTATTCGTTACCCAGGTTTAATTGGACATAAGTCGGCACCAGGAGGTGGAACTACTGATTACGCGGTTCATATATACCATGAAGCAATAAAAAACGGAAAATATACTTGCTTTTTAAATGAGCAAACTACACTTCCAATGATGTATATGCCTGATGCACTTCGTGCAACAATTAGCATCATGGAAGCACCCGCAGAAAACGTTAAAATTAGAAGCAGTTATAATATTGCAGGTATGAGTTTTAATCCATTAGAAATAGCCGCATCTATTCAAAAACATATCCCAAATTTCACCATTGATTTTGCTCCTGACTTCAGACAAGCAATAGCCGATAGTTGGCCAAAAAGTATTGATGATATGGAAGCTCGCCAAGATTGGTTCTGGAAAAATGAGTTTGATTTACAAAAAATGACTGACGATATGATGTTAAATTTAACTAAACTTTATAATCAATCAGTATAGTTATTCCACAATTTTTTTTAATTAATAGTATAAAACCCAATAAGGTTTGATTTAATGTTTCCTATCTATAATGTATTCAACCAACATGGCTAGTTTATCAGCTATTTCACGGTTGCTATGTAAAGCTAATATAGCCAATGCTTTTTCTTTGTATTCAACCATGGCTTTGCGGGTATAATTAATGCCATCGTGTTCGTTCACATATTTTATTACTTCAGCTACACGTTTCTTTTCAGTATTGTGATTTTTAATAGAATTTACAATAAAATTTCGCGTGGTTTTATTCGCGTGATTAATGGTATAAATTATAGGTAAAGTGAGTTTTTTTTCCTTTAAATCAATTCCTGTTGGCTTACCAATATTATCATCGCCATAATCCAATAAATCATCTTTAATTTGAAATGCAATTCCTATACATTCACCAAACAAACGCATTTGTTCTATTTGTTCATCATTTGCACCAGCGCTAGCAGCTCCCATAGCGCAGCAAGAGGCTATTAACGAGGCAGTTTTTTTACGAATAATATCGTAATAAATTTCTTCAGAAAGATTCAAGTTTCGTGCTTTTTCTATTTGTAATAACTCGCCTTCACTCATCTGTTCTACAGCTGAGCTAACAATTTCAAGTAATTTAAAATCTTTATTTCTAATTGCTAAAAGCAATCCTTTTGAAAGCAAATAATCGCCAACTAAAACAGCAATTTTATTTTTCCATAAAGCATTTATACTAAAAAATCCTCTGCGTTCATCGCTATCATCTACCACATCATCGTGAACCAAAGTAGCAGTGTGCAAAAGTTCCACCAAACTAGCACCACGATAGGTTGCATCTGTTACACCACCAAATAATTTTGCACAATAAAATACAAACATTGGCCTTACTTGCTTGCCTTTGCGTTTTACTATATAAGTCATAATAGTATCAAGCAAAGCCACATTGCTTTTCATGGCAAGTTTAAACTTGTCTTCAAACAAATCAAGCTCGTTGGCGATTGGTTGTTTAATATTATTAATTTGACTCAACTTTTATAATTTTTATTTTTTATGACTTACTCTGAGCATCAACTACAGCAATGGTAACCATATTTACTATTTCGCGTACATTACTTCCTAATTGTAATACATGTGCCGATTTTTTTAAACCTAAAAGTATGGGTCCAATGGCTTCAACTGAACCTAATTCTTGCAACATTTTATATGTAATATTTCCTGATGAAAGTGATGGGAAAATAAATGTATTTACCGGATCACCATTTAACTCACTGAAAGGAAAATTGCTTGATAATAGTTTTTGGTTTAAAGCAATATTGGCTTGTATATCGCCATCAACAACCATAAATGGATAAAGTTCTTTTAAAATTTTACGAACTTGATTCATTTTTTCGGGTACTTCTCCACCGGCTGAACCAAAATTACTGTAACTTAACAAAGCAATTCTTGGTTCTATATTGAATTTTTTTACTGCTTTGTATGTTGAATATGTAATGTCAACTAAATCATCAGCACTTGGAAAACGATTTACGGTGGTATCAGAAAAGAATAAAGTGCCTTTTTTGCTCAGCATAATATACATTCCAGCCACGTTTTTAGTGCCTTCCTCTTTTCCTAAAATTTGTAATGCGGGCTTTATTGAAGTAGGATAATTTTTGGTTAAACCACTAATTAAAGCATCCGCTTCACCCATTTCTACCATCATTGGGGCATAATAATTTCTATCCTGCATCAGTTTCCTTGCTTCGTGTAAAGTAACCCCTTTACGTTGACGCTTGTTGAAAAATATGTCGGCAAAAGCATTGCATTTAACTTCTTCTTCTTTAGGATCAATTATAATTACATCGTTTAATTTTATATTATTTTCTGTAATAATTGCTGCAATTTTCTTTTTGTTTCCAAGTAAAATTGGAATGGCTATTCCTTCATCTTTTACTATTTGCGCAGCACGTAAAATTTTATAATTATCAGCTTCAGCAAATACAACTCTTTTAGGTTCGTTTTTAGCCTTATCTGTAATTGCTCTTATAAAATTACTTTCTTTCCCTAATCTAGCTAATAATTGATTGTTATATTTTTCCCAATCGTGAATTGGATTTTTTGCTACACCACACTCCATGGCAGCTTTTGCCACAGCTGGGGAAACTGTTGTAATTAAACGAGGATCAATAGGCTTGGGAATAATATAGTTTTTACCAAATATTACATTTTTTTCATTGTAAGCTAAATTTACAATTTCCGGAACAGGTTCTTTTGTCAAATTTGCTAAAGCATAAACCGCAGCAATTTTCATTTCTTCAGTAATTTTGCTAGCTCTAACGTCTAATGCTCCTCTAAAAATATATGGAAAACCCAATACATTATTTACTTGGTTAGGATAATCGCTTCGGCCAGTAGCTATAATAATATCAGGGCGTGAGGCAATGGCAAGCTCATAAGAAATTTCAGGATTTGGATTTGCCAAAGCAAAAACAACACAATCTTTTGCCATGCTGCGCAACATATCTTGTGTAACCACATCGGCTTTCGATAAACCAACAAATACATCAGAATTGATCATGGCTTCTTCCAGTGAATTTAAGTTACGAGAAGTAGCAAATTGTTTTTTAGTTTCATCTAAATTGGGGCTGTCGGTTCTAATCACACCTTTGCTATCGCACATGATTAAGTTTTCCTTTTTCACGCCTAAAGCCATCATTATTTTAGCACAACTTATTGCAGCTGCACCAGCACCGTTATAAACTACTTGAATATCACTAATTTTTTTACCTACTATTTCTAATGAGTTTAATAATGCAGCTCCTGTAATTATAGCTGTTCCATGCTGATCATCGTGCATAATAGGAATGTTCAATTCTTCTTTTAAACGTCTTTCTATTTCAAAACATTCAGGTGCTTTTATATCTTCTAAATTTATTCCGCCAAATGTACAAGCTATGTTTTTAACGGTATTTATAAATTCTTCGGTATCTTTTGTGTTTATTTCAATATCAAAAACATCAATATCGGCAAATATTTTAAATAAAATTGCTTTTCCTTCCATTACTGGTTTTGATGCTTCTGGGCCAATATCACCAAGACCAAGAACTGCTGTTCCGTTTGAAATTACTGCTACTAAGTTTCCTTTGGCAGTATATTTATAAACATCATCTGAATTTTCGGCAATGGCTAAGCATGGTTCTGCTACTCCTGGTGAGTATGCTAAACTTAAATCGCGTTTTGTATTGGTAGGTTTTGTGGGCACTACAGCTATTTTTCCTGGGCGTCCTTTACTGTGATAATTTAAAGCGTCTTCTTTTAATTGACTCATTATTTTTTTTCTAAAAAAACTTATTTATAATTGATTTACCTGAAAAGGGAACCAATATTTAAAGACAAACGTACTACATTTTTTTTACATAAAAATTTGATAAAAAATATAGTTGTAACTGCTTTAAAGCAATTGTACTTTTATTTTTTAAAATAAAGAGTAATTATTTTAATTTTTATATACCTATTTCAGTAATTTTTGAAATCATTTTTTATGAATAAATGCTCTTGTTTCTTAATTGTTATTTATCACTGTTATTATATTTTATCAATTAATTCATAGATATTGATGAATTTTAAAAAAGATACTTAGAAATAGACTAAAAATATTTTTTCACCTATTAAAACTAAATAGTACTATAAAAGTTTAATATTGTAAAGTTTTATGAAAGTAAAAATAGAAATAGACGATAATTCAGGATTTTGCTTTGGGGTAGTTTTTGCCATTTCTATGGCCGAAGATATTTTAGAAGACGAAGGTAAATTATATTGCCTTGGCGATATTGTTCACAACGATGAAGAAGTAAGCCGATTAAAAGCCAAAGGATTACAAATAATTGACCATGAACAATTGAAAAATATTAAAAACGAAAAAGTTTTAATCAGGGCTCACGGTGAACCGCCAGAAACTTATAAGTTAGCCTTAGAAAATAATATTGAACTTGTTGACGCAAGTTGTCCGGTGGTTTTAAAATTACAAAATAGGGTTCGTGAAGCTTATAATGATAATGAACAAATTCTAATATATGGAAAACATGGCCATGCTGAGGTAAAAGGTTTGGTTGGCCAAACCAATGGAGATGCCATTGTTATTGAGTCATTTGATGAATTAGAAAAATACGAATTACCAAAAAAACTACAATTATTTAGTCAAACCACTAAACGCACAAAAAATTTATATAAACTAAAATCAACATTGGAAGAAAAAGGAATTGAAGTTGATTTTAACGATACGCTTTGTCGCCAAGTTAGTAACCGTGATTTACAATTACCAACTTTTGTAAAAAAGTTTGATAAAGTAATTTTTGTTGCAGGTTTAAAATCTTCAAATGGAAAAGTACTTTTTGATGTATGCAAGGAAAACAATCCAAACACTTATTTTGTTAGTAATAAAAATGAACTAAAAAAAGATTGGTTCAATGAAAACGAGAACATAGGTATTTGTGGCGCTACTAGTACGCCACAGTGGCAAATGGAAGAAATTAAAGATACGATTTTAGCTTTATAGAAATATTAAATAATGAAAATGAAAACAATCATCATTACTTTATCAGCACTATCAATTGGTGCATTTATATTATACAGTTTTAAAAACCGTAAAGCTGAAAACACCGTAAAAGGAAAAGGTTTTTATAATTTATCTATCAAATCATTAGATGGAAAATCGAATATTGATTTCAGCCAATTTAAAGGTAAAAAAGTTTTATTGGTTAACGTAGCTAGCAAATGTGGCTATACTCCACAATACGAAGGACTAGAAAAACTATATGAAGCCAATAAAGAAAAACTTATTATCATTGGATTTCCTTGTAATCAGTTTTTGTATCAAGAGTCAGGAACTGCTGATGAAATAGCATCATTTTGTAAAAAAAACTATGGTGTTACGTTTCCATTAACTGAAAAAATAGATGTAAAGGGAAAAGACCAACATCCGGTTTACCAATGGTTAACCAATAAAGAAAATAATGGGGTAAAAGATGTAACTGTTAAATGGAATTTTGGTAAGTTTTTAATAGATGAAAACGGAAATTTCGTTGAATATTTTCCTAGTGGAACCGAGCCTTTAAGTGAAGAAATAGCTAAGTTTTTAAATTAAATTGTTAGCTATTTAATTAAAAATATTGTATTCCTTAGCGCAACAAAAAAGCCAAAATCATTACTGATTTTGGCTTTTTTGTTTTAAATAAAATTATTTAATATTCTAAAACGATGGTCTATCGTCTATCAACTAACAACCATTAACTAATTAATATTCTTAAACCTAACTCTATGTGGAGCAGAATCACCTAAACGTTGTTTTTTATTTTCTTCATATGCACTGTAATCACCTTCAAAGAAATACACTTGCGAGTTTCCCTCAAATGCTAATATATGCGTTGCAATGCGGTTAATAAACCACCTGTCATGGGAAATAACAACGGCACAACCTGCAAAGTTTTCAATGGCTTCTTCTAATGCACGCAAAGTATTTACGTCAATATCATTGGTTGGTTCATCTAATAAAAGTACGTTTCCACCTTCTTTTAAAGTAATGGCCAAATGCACACGATTTCGCTCTCCGCCTGAAAGTACACTTACTTTTTTACCTTGATCGCTTCCACCAAAATTAAATTTAGAAACATAAGCCCTAGCATTTAATTGTTGGGTTCCAACCATAATGGTATCTGTTCCCCCACTAATTACTTCATAAACCGTTTTATCAGGTAGTAAATCTTTGTGACTTTGATCTACGTAAGCAGTTTTCACTGTTTCACCCACTCTAAAAGTTCCACTATCGGGTTGTTCTAAGCCCATCATCATTCTAAATAAGGTAGTTTTACCTACACCATTTGGACCAATAATTCCAACAATTCCACCTTTTGGTAAACTAAAGTTTAAGTTTTCGTATAATAATTTATTACCATACGATTTACTTACCCCTTGCGCTTCTATTACCACATCTCCCAAACGAGGGCCTGGTGGAATAAATAATTCCAAGGTTTGTTCTTTTTCTTTTTGGTCTTCACCCATCATTCTGTCGTAAGCATTCAAACGCGCTTTTTGCTTTGTTTGTCTACCTTTTGCACCTTGTCTAACCCAATCTAATTCACGTTCTAAAGCTTTCGCTCGTTTACCTTCCGCTTTTTCTTCGGCTTTTAATCGGTTGGCTTTTTGTTCTAACCAACTACTGTAATTTCCTTTCCAAGGAATTCCTTCTCCACGATCCAATTCTAAAATCCAGCCAGCTACGTTATCTAAGAAATACCTATCGTGGGTAACAGCTATAACAGTTCCAGGGAATGTTTTCAAATATTGTTCTAACCAATCTACACTTTCCGCATCTAAGTGATTGGTAGGCTCATCTAATAATAAAATATCTGGATTACTTAATAATAAGCGGCATAAAGCTACACGTCTACGTTCACCACCCGATAAAACTTTTACCATTTGATCTGGCTCCGGGCATCGCAACGCATCCATTGCTTGTTCTAATTTATTGTCCAACTCCCATGCATCGTTTTGGTCTAACAATTCCATTACCACTGCTTGTCGGTCCAAAATTTTCATCATGTCATCACCATCCAGATTTGGATCAGCTAAACTATTATTTATGTTTTCAAACTCTTCTAATAAATCAGTAATATGTTTAACACCTTCTTTTACACATTCTACTACCGTTTTAGTTTCGTCTAAATTGGGTTCTTGTTCTAAAAAACCAATTTTGTAATCTTTGTCAAAAACTACTTCACCTTGAAAACTTTTATCAATTCCAGCAATTATTTTTAATAAACTAGATTTACCAGATCCATTTAAACCTAAAACACCAATTTTAGCACCATAATAAAAGGATAGGTAAATGTTTTTTAAAACTTGCTTTTGGGGAGGGAAAGTTTTACTTACCCCTGCCATTGAAAATATAATTTTATTGTCTGCCATAATAATTCATTAATTAAGGGTGGCAAATATATAAGTTTTATTTTATGGATTTTGGTGAAATTTTTGGTTTTTATTTCTCTTTAAATTCTATACAAAGTATAGTAAAAACAATATAATATTGTTTTATTTGCAGGAAAAGTAGATTTTCATTTAAAAGTGATATAACATTTTTGAAAAAATTAACAGAATTTATTGAGGTATATGAAAATAGCAGTTATTGGTACAGGTTACGTTGGTTTAGTTACAGGAACTTGTTTTGCGGAAGTTGGAATTGAAGTTATTTGTATTGATGTTGATCAAAAAAAGATAGATAACTTAAAGAAAGGCATTATGCCTATATATGAACCAGGTTTAGAGGAAATGGTGCTTCGAAATATGGAAAAAGAACGCATTAAATTCAGTACAAATTTAGCCGAAAGTATAAAAGGTTGCGATGTAGCTTTTATTGCAGTAGGAACTCCTCCTGGAGAAGATGGTAGTGCCGATTTAAAATATGTATTGGCAGTTGCTCGTGAAATTGGTCAAAATATAGATGAATTTTGTGTGGTAGTTACCAAAAGTACAGTACCTGTTGGTACAGCACAAAAGGTTAAAAATGCTGTTCAATTAGAATTAACAAAACGTAATTCTGAACTTACTTTTGCGGTAGCTTCCAATCCTGAATTTTTAAAAGAAGGCGCTGCAATTGACGATTTCTTGAAACCCGATAGAATTGTAATTGGTGTGGAAAGCAAACAAGCAGAAGACATGATGCGTAAATTATATAAGCCGTTTTTATTAAATGGTCATCCAATTATTTTTATGGATGTTCCTAGCGCTGAAATGACTAAATATGCTGCAAACAGTATGCTTGCAACAAAAATTAGTTTTATGAACGATATTGCAAATCTTTGTGAGATAATGGGTGCTGATGTAAATATGGTTCGTAAGGGAATTGGTAGCGATGGACGAATTGGAAATAAATTTATATATCCGGGAATTGGATATGGTGGAAGTTGCTTCCCAAAAGATGTAAAAGCATTAATAAAAACTGCTAAAGACAATGGTTATACCATGAAAATTTTAGAATCGGTTGAAGCAGTAAATGACGCACAGAAATCTGTTTTATTTAACAAAATAATGAAACATTTTGATGGCAATATTAAAGGTAAAAATTTTGCTATGTGGGGGCTTTCATTTAAACCAAAAACTGATGACATGCGCGAAGCACCATCTTTGGTCATTATTCAAAAATTATTGGCTGCTGGTGGAAATGTGAAAGCTTATGATCCAATTGCAATGAAAGAAGCAAAACACATTTTAGGTGAACAAATTGAATATACCAAAAATGAAAACAATGCACTAATTGATGCAGATGCTTTATTAATTGTAACTGAATGGCCAGATTTCCGTTCACCCGATTTTCAAGTGGTAAAAAAATTAATGCGAGGTAATGCTATATTTGATGGTAGAAACATATATGACTTAAATGAAATGCAAGAATTAGGTTTCGACTATTATTGTATTGGTGTAAAAACAAAATAATTCAACATATAAGGGGACGTCTTAAAAGCCTCAAAAAGCTCGTCAGTTCGAGCGTAGTCGAGAACGTTTTGGTCACATTTTTAAAACATTTCGACTCCGCTCAATGTGACAATTCATATTGAGGCTGTCTTTTGAGACAGCCTCTTATTTCAAAAAATATTTGCCAAGTGTTTTTATCAAATACTTAAATAAAAAAACCAAGAAAAATGACTAAGAAAAGAGTATTAATTACAGGAGCTGCAGGCTTTTTAGGTTCACACTTATGCGATCGTTTTATTAAAGAAGGTTATCATGTAATTGGTATGGATAATTTAATAACTGGCGACCTTAAAAACATTGAACATTTGTTTAAGTTAGCCAATTTTGAATTTTACCATCACGATGTAAGTAAGTTCATTTATGTTCCTGGCCAGTTAGATTATATTTTGCATTTTGCCAGTCCTGCAAGTCCAATTGATTATTTGAAAATTCCTATTCAAACTTTAAAAGTAGGTTCTTTAGGAATTCATAATTGCCTTGGCTTAGCCAAACAAAAAGGTGCCAGGGTTTTAATTGCTTCTACTTCCGAAGTTTATGGCGATCCATTGGTACATCCACAAACTGAAGAATATTGGGGAAATGTGAATCCAGTTGGTCCTCGCGGTGTATACGATGAAGCAAAACGTTTTCAAGAAGCCATAACCATGGCGTATCATACTTACCACGGATTAGAAACTCGCATTGTGCGTATTTTTAACACTTATGGTCCACGTATGCGCCTAAATGATGGTAGGGTTTTGCCAGCATTTATAGGACAAGCATTGCGCGGTGAAGATTTAACCATGTTTGGCGATGGTTCACAAACGCGCGCTTTCTGTTATGTTGATGATTTAGTAGAAGGTATTTACAGATTGCTGTTAAGCGATTATGCACAACCAGTAAATATTGGAAATCCAAACGAAATTACCATCAAAGAATTTGGAGAAGAAATAATAAAATTAACAGGAACTAGTCAAAAATTGGTATCAAAACCTTTACCAACTGACGATCCAAAACAACGCAAACCGGATATTACCAAAGCCAAGGAAATATTAGGTTGGGAACCAAAAGTAAGCAGAGAAGATGGTTTGAAAATTACCTATGAATATTTCAAATCACTTTCGCCAGAAGAATTAACAAAATCGGCATATCATAAATTTCAATAATATCAAAAACACGTTTTAGGGCGTGTTTTTTTATTTCTATCTTCGCCAAATGTATATTATTACTCAACTGTTTATTTATCCAATAAAATCAATGGGTAGTATTGCTTTGAACCAAAGCAAAATAGAAGAACGTGGAATGCAATACGACCGAAGATGGATGCTTTGTAATGAAAAAAATGAATTCATTTCGCAACGAGAATTTAATGAATTAGCATTATTTAAACTTCAGCTTAAAAGTATTGGTTTTGCTGTGCAATATAAAAATGAGCCAGCTTTTGATATTCCTTTTTCAGTAACAGGCAGCTCTGAAATGGTAAAGGTTTGGGATGATGAATGCGAAGCAATTGAATACAAAAAAGCTTCGGAATGGTTCAGTAAAATATTGAATTTTACTTGTAAATTATTTTACATGCCCAATGAAACTGAACGAAAAATTGGAGAACAATATTCAGTCAATAATGAAATAACAAGTTTTAGCGATGGTTTTCCAATATTAACTATTGGGCAAGAATCGTTGAATGATTTGAACAATAAACTGGCAGAAAAAATAGGGATAGATAGGTTTCGACCAAACATCGTTTTTAGTGGTGGAAATGCTTTTGATGAAGATAATTTTGTAGATTTTTCCATTAACAATATGCAGTTTAAAGCTGTAAAATTATGTTCTCGTTGTATCATGATTACCATCAATCAAGCTACCGGAATATCAAGTGCAGAGCCATTAAAAACTTTAGCCACTTATCGAACTATAAATAATAATGTAATGTTTGGTAAAAATGTAATTGCTTTGCAAACCAATGGTTTTGTTCAAGTAAATGATGAATTGAAATTATTGTAATAAACATAACGAATGACCAAAAAAAGTATTGCAATAATTGGTGGTGGACCATCGGCATTAATGTTGGCAACGCAAATAAACACGCAACTTTATGATGTAACTATTTATGAAAAAAACTTAACTTTAGGTCGTAAGTTTTTGGTGGCTGGTGATGGTGGATTAAACTTAACACACTCGGAGCATAGCAATGATTTTTTAGCCCGATATACGCCCGCTAGTTTAATAAAACCTTATTTTCAGGCATTTAATAATACCGATTTAAATAATTGGTTTTGGGATATGGGAATTGAAACTTACATAGGTTCAAGCAAACGTGTTTTTCCTTTAAAAGAAACCAAACCCATTGAAGTATTAAATGCTATTTTAGCTTTAGTTGAAAAAAATGGAGTACAAATAGTAACGCAACACACTTGGTCAGGGTGGAATGAAAACAATGAATTATTGTTCAATCATCAAAATATAGAAATAGCTGTAAAGCCAAATTTTACTGTTTTTGCTTTGGGTGGTGCTAGTTGGAAAATTACTGGTTCCGATGGAACTTGGTTACCTTTATTTACCCAAAAAGGCATTAGAACCATTCCGTTTCAAGCTTCTAATTGTGCTTTTGAAATAGCCTGGCCTGCTGAATTTATTGAAAATTGTGAAGGTCAATATTTAAAAAATATAGCCATTACTTGTGGAAGTTTAACTAAAAAAGGTGAGTTAACCATTACCAAACTAGGTTTGGAAGGTGGTGCTATTTATGCTTTAAGCAATAAAATTAGAACACAACTCAAAGATAAAAATGAAGCCACTATTTATATCGATTTTAAACCAACTTTGCATCTTGGAGCCATTGAAAAAATATTGAGCAATCATTCTAAATCAGTTTCTGAAATACTCAAGTTTGACTTAAATGTAAATGCCACACAAGTGGCTTTGCTTAAAGCAATTTTAAGCAAGGAAGATTTTTTATCTGCTGAAATATTATCGGAAAATATCAAGAAATTACCCATAAAAATAGTTGGAACTGCGCCTATAGATGAAGCCATTTCTACAGTTGGTGGCATTGCATTAAGCGAAGTAAATACCAATTTGGAATTAAATAAAATGCCTAATACTTTTTGTATGGGCGAAATGCTGGATTGGGATGCACCAACTGGCGGATATTTATTGCAAGCTAATTTTAGCATGGGCCATTTTTTGGCTGATTATTTTAACGAATTGCATTAATTCATAACAACTAATTTACATACTATCAATATATTTGCCTCGTGAAAAATAAATTTTTTATACAGCTATTATTAGCCTTGAGTTTTAGTGGTTGTAATCCAAAACTAACACTTACCAATACTCAAACACAAAACATAAAAATAAATAAAGATTCGCTTCAACTTCATGATGCGATAACTTTTAACACCATTGCTCCATATAAAATTAAGTTAGATAGTTTGATGAATGAGGTGTTATGTTATAATAATCAAGACTTAAAAAAAGATTTGCCAGAAGGCACCTTAGGAAATTTTGTGTGTGATGAATTGATGAGTTTTGCTAAAAATAATTATTCAAAACCCATTGATTTTTGTTTGTATAATAATGGTGGTTTGCGTGTTGGAAGCATTGCCAAAGGCAACATAACAGTTGGAAAAATATACGAACTTACACCATTCGACAACACAATAGTTGTGGTAGAACTTGGAGGAAATGATTGTAAACGTTTGTTCGATTTAATTGCTCAAAACAATGGAACACCTTGTTCTAAAGAGTTTAGAATGACTATTGAAAATAATTTAGCAACTAATATAATTATTAATAGTGTACCTTTTGATAGTACAAAAACATATCGAATTTTAACCAACAATTACGTAGCTAGTGGTGGCGATAAAACTGAACCCATGAAAAAAGCAATTAATGTTACCTCTTTTAACATAATGGTTAGAGATGCTTTAATAAATCAGTTGAAAACAAGAGGAAATAATTCACAACCAATAAATATAATATTAGATGGAAGAATTAAATAAACAAAACAGACGAAAATTTATAAAAGAATCTGGTGTTTTATTGGCAGGTGTTGCTTTAGTTGCTTCTCCCATTAGTCATTTAGCGGCCCAAAACAAGGAAATAAAGCTTTGCATATTGCATACCAATGATTGGCATAGCAGAATAGAGCCATTTGATAAAACAGATAAGAATAATGCTGGAATGGGTGGCGCAGAATTTAGAGCTGCTTTAATTAATAAATACAGAAAAGAAAACGAGCATGTATTATTATTAGATGCAGGCGATATTTTTCAAGGAACACCTTATTTTAATTTTTATGGTGGTGAACTAGAATATAAACTGATGAGTCAAATGGGATACGATTGTGTTACACTTGGTAACCATGATTTTGATAATGGAATAGAGGGTTTATATAAGCAAATGCCAAATGCCACATTTGATTTTGTAAACTGTAATTACGATTTTACAGATACTTTAATTGAACATGAAATTTCACCTTTTAAAATATATAAAAAAGGTGCTTTAAAAATTGGAGTTACTGGAATTGGAATTGAATTAAATGGTTTAGTACCTGAAAATTTATATGGAAAAATAAAATACAATGATCCATTAGAAAAACTGAATAAAGTAGCAACATATTTAAAAGAAGAGAAAAAATGTGATTTAGTAATTTGTCTATCGCATTTGGGGCATAGTTATAAAAATGAAAAAATAAATGACTTGAGTTTAGCTCCTCAAACTAAAAATGTAGATTTAATTTTAGGTGGACATACACATACCTTTTTAAAAGAACCAATTATTGTAAAAAATTCAGTAGGAAAGAATATAATTATAAATCAAGTTGGTTGGGCAGGATTAGTATTAGGAAAAATAGAATTTATTTTTAATACACATTTAACCAACGATTTTATTCACACTTTCGAAAATGTTGATATTGATGGTACAAGCATATAATGTTGAAAAGCTTTGCCAGACAAGGATTTACAAGTAATTGATTTTCATTAAATACATTTACATAACATTAGAAAGCAACACACATTTTGCAAACATATTGATATCAAAAATGCAACAAAAAAATATCAAAAAAATATTTATGCCTATAAATCAGGATGAAAAAAAATAAGTTAAACATTTTGTAACATTATGTTGAAAAAAACTTTGCAGTGTAAAGTTTTTCACACACTTTTACAGACAGAAAAAAGGAAAATATTATGAGTGAACAGTCGTGTGAAACAGTGTGGAATAATTGCTTGAAACTAATTCAAGATAATGTGAACCCTCAAAGCTTTAGAACTTGGTTTGAACCTATTAAATCGATAAAATTAGAGAATAAAATATTAACGATTCAAGTACCAAGTCAATTTTTTTATGAATGGTTAGAGGAACATTATGTAAGTTTATTGAAAAAAACTTTAAAGCAAATATTAGGAACTGGTAGCCGATTAGAATATAATATTATTGTAGAAAATGGAACATCAAATACTAATCCTTATATAGTAAACATACCAGGAAGCCAAAGTTCAAAAATGGATTCTCAGGAGGCAGGTTTGGGTTCAGCATTAAACACCAATATAAAAAATCCGTTTGTAATTCCGGGTTTGAAAAAAATTAATATTGATGCAAATTTAAATCACAACTTAAACTTTGATAACTATATAGAAGGAGACAACAACCGCTTAGCAAGAGCAGCTGGAATGGCTGTTGCTTCTAAACCAGGTGGCACCGCATTTAATCCTTTAATGTTTTTTGGTGAAACTGG
The DNA here is from genome assembly GCA_947456185.1 of Bacteroidota bacterium. GTDB lineage: Bacteria > Bacteroidota > Bacteroidia > UKL13-3 > UKL13-3 > JAAFJM01. The sequence continues at coordinate 20,438 of CANGPW010000022.1, forward strand.
AATGGGTAAAACTCATTTGGTTCATGCCATTGGAAACATGGTGAAGCAAAACAATAAAAACAAAATTGTATTATATGTGCCAATTGAAAAGTTTACCAATCAATTTGTTGAAGCAATTAGAAATAATTCAAACCAAGACTTTTTAAATTACTACCAACAAGTTGATGTTTTAATAGTAGATGATGTACAGTTTTTAGAAAACAAACAAAAAACACAAGAAATATTCTTTACTATATTTAATCATTTACACCAACAAGGTAAACAATTAATATTAACAAGCGACAGAGCTCCTAAAGATTTAAAAGGAATGGATGAACGTTTGTTAAGTCGTTTTAAATGGGGCCTTTCAGCTGATATTCAAACTCCGGATTTTGAAACACGTTTGGCTATTTTGGAACATATGATGTATAACGATGGAATTAATTTACACAGAGATGTAGTAGAATACGTAGCTCATAATATCAATACAAATGTTCGTGAATTACAAGGTGCATTAGTAAGTTTATTGGCTCAATCGTCATTAAATAAAAAAGAAGTAACGCTTGATTTAGCCAAACAAATTTTGAAAAACTTTGTAAAAAATAATACACGCGAAATTTCTATTGAATTTATTCAAAAATTAGTTTGCGATTATTTTACCATTCCTGTTGAACAAGTAAAATCAAAAACTCGTAAACGCGAAATAGTTCAGGCTCGTCAAATAAGCATGTATTATGCAAAGGATTTAACCAAATCATCTTTGAAAACTATTGGAATGCATTTTGGAGGTAGAGATCACTCAACTGTAATTCATGCTTGTCAAACAGTGAATGATTTGATGGAAACAGATAAAAAATTCCGTGCCGATATTGAAGAAATTGGCAAACGTATCAAAATGAACTTGGTTTAAACTTTAAATTTAATTTCATAAAAGCTTCTGAACAATTAAGTTCAGAAGCTTTTTTTATTTCAAAAGAAAAATAGGTAATTGCCATCATGTTAATCACTTTAAATAATCATTCTGAACATTCATTTAGTTGGATAGATGTAAGTATGCCAACTGAACAAGAATTGCTTGATTTAGCAATAAAATACAACTTACCTGAAACATCCATCAAAGATTGTTTAGATCCTGAACATTTACCTAAATTTGAACAATTCGAAGACAAGAATTTTATTATAGTAAGAAATTACGATCATTTGTGTGAATTAAATGCCGATAGTATTCAAAAATTAACACGAAAAATTGCCGTTTTTTACGGAAAAGATTTTTTAATTACTATTCATCGCCATGAGTCATTGGTAATAAATGGTGTGGCAAAAAAATATGCCAATGGCAGTATTTGCAAATCACCATTTGACATCATTTGTAAAATTATCAAAGATTCACTACAAACTTTTGAAGCACCATTAAATGTTATTGACAAAGAAATTGATTCATATGAAGAGCGAATTTTTTTGAAAAACAAAATACCTGATTTACTTAAAAATCTATATATTATCAAAAGAAAAATTTATGTAAAAAAACGTTTATTTACACTAACAAAAGCAGTTTTTGAACAATTAGGAAATTCACATAAACACAATACTATTTACGAAGATTTAAAAGATACTTATGTAAGAGTCGAAACCATTACAGAAGAAATATATGATAGCAGTCACAGTTTATTGAATATTTACATTTCTTTATCGAGTCAAAAAACCAATGATGTAATGAGAGTTTTGACGGTGTTTTCAGCATTTTTTTTACCACTTACTTTCATCGTTGGAATTTATGGAATGAACTTTCAGTTTATGCCAGAATTAAGTCAACAATACGGCTATCCAGGAATTATGATTTTTATGCTTCTGTTAACCATTGTTATTTACCAATGGTTCAGTAGAAAAGGTTGGATTTAGCCTATTTTAAACAGCAATAATATCTTCTTCGCCCAACAAATTTTCGCCTCTAAAACTCAATATTAATTGAGCTACTGTAATTACATCTTTTTGGCAATACAATTGAATGCGTTCTAAGTTGTTTTCTTCCCAATAAACTTTCCAAACTTGGCTTCCATCTATGTCATCTTTTGGTGTAGGTATATTAAAAGATGCAGCTAATAAATCTAAAGAGGTAAAACTTTTATAATCCCCAAACTTCCATAATTCCATGGTGTCCAAATGCCTTATTTCCCAAGGCTTTTTTCCTGCTGTATTCAGCATTTCTGGCAATGAAATTTTATTAATTACACATCTTCTAGCTATGTAAGGAAAATCGAACTCTTTGCCATTATGTGCGCATAATAAATCATCGGGATTATTAAAATGTTTAGCAAGCATTTTGCAAAAGTCATTTAAAAGTTCCACTTCATTGTGGCTATAAAACGACTTTACCCTGAATTGATAACTGCGACCAGCACTGCTAAAATATCCCACAGAAATACATACTATTTTTCCAAATTCTGCATAAATTCCTGCACGAGGATAGAGCTCATCAACTGTTGAATCAGCATCTCTTTTTATACTATTAGATTTCTTCTCCCAAAGTGCCTTCCACCTTTCAGGTACTTGATCAAAACTAGGAAACTGAGGAACAGTTTCAATATCTAAAAATAAAATTTTTGTAATGTCTAATTGCTCAAGCATAGAAGTAAAATTATTAAACGAAAATATAAATTCTATTTTGAATTTTTATACTTTTTTAAGTTTTTTAAATTCTTTTCTAATTAACTTCAATTGCTCTTTTTCCGTTGAACTAATTTTTTCGGTGGCCGTTGTAAAAGCTATGCTACTCATTTGATAAGCATTAGTATATAAAAACGACAATAATTCATTTGGGAATTTTTCGCCAAATTCTCTCAATAACCAACCCACTGCTTTTTGAACATAGTATGCTTCATCTAAAATTCTAGGGTTGATGGAATCATAAAAATGATTCATGGTTAAGTTGGATTTTTTACTTTTCAAATGGTATAGTAATGGAACCAAAGCAGCGCGCCTTTCCCATAAATTTTCAGCATTATTTAAAGCATATAAATCCTTGTAAATATTGGCTTCGGCATAAATTATGTGCCGCCCAATAATACTTGATAAAAAATCGCTATGCGCCCAATTATCTATTTTAACTAAGAAACTTTTTGCTAATAAAAATGCGTCAAAATCTTTATACTTTTTACAATAAATGGCTAAATACATTAAGCTTAAATTCATCATTTCATAGCAATTACTTTCATTCCAAAGTTGCTTATAAAAATCCATTTGAACAGGTATTGGTTCATGGCTAAATGAAAATCCTTGTTTAAAAACCGCCTGAACTGTTGGATTTTTTAGCGCATAAAAATGATAATTAGTTCCAACATATTGCTGTAAGTTTTTTATGCCTGATGGTTTTTCGTTAATACTTAACTTATCAAGAATACCATATATTTCTGCTAAAGCTTCATTGTAGTTTATCATTTGAATTTTAAAGAATTCAATGATACTATTTTATATTAAATCAAAGAAATGGATATTGTAAAGAGGTAACATGTTCCGTCTCAAAAATAAAAAAGAAGTTGCAATGCAACGTCTCTAAAATTTTATTTTCTACCAATCTCCGCCAGCACCACCGCCACCAAAGCCTCCGCCACCAAATCCGCCAAAACCACTATCACCGCCACCACCTGAACTTCCCCTACCCGAAAAACCACCACTTGCCAATGTTCCCCAAAGTAATGCTTCCGCAATTCCTCCACCACCGCCTCTGCGTCCGCCTCTTCCACCTTTTGAAAACACACTAAGTAAAACAATTGCTATAATTCCAATTAATAACCAAGGAGATTTTCCTTTTGATTTTGCTTTTCTGTCATTGGTAAATCCTTCACCAGCTAGGGTTTTAATAATTGCATCAGTAGCTTCATTGAAACCATTAAAGTAGTTTTGTTCTTTAAAATTTGGTTTTAAAATTCCGTCAATAATGCGTTTTGAAATGGCATCTGTCATGGCGCCTTCTAATCCATAACCAACTTGTATTCTCATTTTATGTTCAGTTAAAGCTACATAAATAAGCAAACCATTTTTCTTGTCTTTTTCACCTATTCCCCAACTTTGCGCTAGCTTTTGCGAATAACCAAAAGCATCATCACCTTCTAAAGATTGCTCAATCACAATGACTATTTGAGTAGAAGTTTGTTTAAAATAATCATATAGTTTTTGTTCCAATGCAGCGCGTTCTTGCGCTTGCAATGCATTGGCATAATCGTTTACAAAAATTGGTGGATTGGGTACTGGGGGAATTTCTTTGGCAGATAAATTAATTGCCAAAAAGCATAAACCTATAATAAATAAAATTTTATGCTTCATTATTACCTCCAAACGATATTTCATTGCTTAATTCATTGGTATCATTGGTTTGATACGGAAAATGCTCTTTTAATTTTTGTCCTGCTTTTGCTATGGCAATACACAAACCCTCGGTAAATTGTTTTTGTATAAAATGAGTTTTCATTAATTCTTTCTCTTCATTCCAAAATGAATCGGTTACTATTTGATGAATGCCACTATCACCAATAATGGCAAACTTTTTATCGGAATGAGCTAGGTAAAAAAGAACTCCATTTTTCAGTTCGGTTTCGTGCATTTTAAGCTCTTCAAAAACTTGCTTCGCTCTATCTATTGGGTCAATGGTACAATTTGGTTCTAAATGCACACGGATTTCGCCCGAGGTATTTAACTCAGCTTCTTGAATGGCAGCTACAATTTTATCTTGCTGTTCTTTACTAAAAAATAATTCCGACATGCTTGTTTGTTTTGGTAAATTTGAAAACAATGTCAGTTCGAGCGAAGTTGAGAACGGTTTAACTGTTCTCGACTTCGCTCGAACTGACTGGTAATAGTTAAGAAATAGTGCTATTTAAAACTTTACTTCCGGTGCTTTTGCAGCAGCAGCATCGGCTTCAAAAAATCCTTTTTTCTCAAATCCAAACAAACCACTATAAATTACTTGTGGGAAGTTTTTAATATATACGTTATAGCTAGTAACGGCATCGTTAAAGTTATCTCTTTCCACTTTTATGCGGTTTTCAGTTCCTTCAATTTGACTTTGTAATTCACTAAAATTTTGTGTGGCACGTAATTGAGGATATTGCTCAGAAACTACCATTAAACGACCTAAAGCTTGGCTTAATTCACCTTGAGCGCCTTGAAATTTTTTAATATTTTCGGGTGTTAATTTATCAGGATCTACTTGAATAGAGCTTGCTTTTGCTCTTGCTTCTATTACGTCTGTTAATGTTTTTTGTTCAAAATTTGCAGCGCCTTTTACCGTGGCTACCAAGTTTGGAATTAAATCTAATCTGCGTTGGTAAGCACTTTGAACTTTTGCCCATGCACCTTCGGTTACTGTGCGTTTTTCATTCATATTATTGTAGCTTCCACAAGCGTTAAATACCAATAAAATCAATACAGCAAGTATGCTTAATAAAATAATGTTTCCTTTTTTCATTTTGTTTTTTATTTATAAATTATACGCTGCAATATACAAATAAGTTACCAAGTTAAAATAGTGACATGGTGTCCGAATTTTAGATTTTGAATAAATGCCATTTAATTTAATCAATTATTATATTTTAAGCCATTGAAATGTTATTTTCGCCCTCTTTAAAAAATAGCAATTATTTATTTATGATTATTCAACACAGCGAGCAAGAATTATTACGCAGACAAAAACTAGTAGATCTCCGTGCTTTGGGCATTGATCCATTTCCACCTGCTTTATTTCCTATATCTCATTTATCAACAGAGGCAACAGAAAAATATAGCGCAGATTTAGAAAGTGAAGAAATGAAACACGTAACATTCGCTGGCCGTGTAATGAGTGTGCGCGATATGGGAAAAGCATGTTTTGTATTATTACAAGACAGTGCTGGAAAACTACAAGTATATATTCGCAGAGATGATATTTGCCCTGATGAAGACAAAACTTTATACGATACCGTTTTTAAAAAATTGGTAGACATTGGCGATATTATTGGCATAACAGGTTATATGTTTACCACCAAAACAGGTGAGGTTTCTTTACATGCCAATACATTACAAATGTTAAGTAAATCGATTAAACCACTTCCAATTGTTAAAGAAAAAGATGGTGAAACCTTTGATGCAGTAACCGATCCTGAGTTTCGTTACCGCCAACGATATGCCGATTTAATTGTAAATCCTCATGTAAAAGATACTTTTATCAAACGCAGTGTGATGATAAAAACCATTCGTGATTTTTTAAATAATAATGGCGCTTTAGAAGTTGATACACCAGTGTTGCAAAACATTCCTGGTGGTGCAGCGGCAAAGCCATTTATAACACATCACAATGCATTGGATACTCAATTTTATTTAAGAATTGCCAATGAATTATATTTAAAACGATTAATCGTTGGAGGATTTGATTTTGTTTATGAATTCAGTCGTAATTTCCGTAATGAAGGAATGGACAGAACCCATAACCCAGAATTTACTGTGTTAGAATTTTATGTGGCATACAAAGATTATAATTGGATGATGGATTTTACGGAGCAGTTATTAGAAAAAATTGCTCTAGAAATGCACGGAACTACTGAAGTAAGGGTGGGCGAAAAAGTGTTGAATTTTAAAGCACCTTTTAAACGAATTCCTATTTATGATGCCATTAAAGATTTTACCGGTTTTGATGTAACCAATATGGACGAAGAAGCCTTATTGGCTGCTTGTGCGCAAATGGATATTAAAACGGATAAAAGCATGGGAAAAGGTAAATTAATAGATGAAATATTTGGCGCAAAATGCGAAGGTAATTTTGACCAACCTACTTTTATTATTGATTATCCTGTAGAATTAAGTCCATTAACTAAAAAACACAGAACTAAAGAAGGCTTGGTAGAGCGTTTTGAATTAATGGTAAATGGTAAAGAAATAGCCAATGCTTACACTGAATTAAACGATCCATTAGACCAACGTGAACGTTTTGAAGAGCAAGTAAAATTAATGGAACGTGGAGATGACGAAGCCATGTTTATTGACCATGATTTTTTACGTGCATTGGAGTATGGAATGCCACCAACAGCTGGTATTGGAATTGGTATTGACCGATTGGCCATGTTAATGACAAACCAACATTCTATTCAAGATGTATTGTTTTTTCCTCAAATGCGTCCAGAGAAAATTCAGTTAGAACTTACTGAGGAAGAAAAACAAATTTTAGCAGTTTTAAAACCAGTAGTAAGCATGCCTTTAAACGATTTAAAACAATCAGTAGCAGGATTAAGTGGAAAGCAATGGGACAAAGCCATGAAGAGTTTAGCTGCATATGGATTGACCAAAGTGGAACTAGTAGGTGAAATCAAAATGGTTCACTTTATAGGATAAAATATAGTTTAACTATTCCAATACCATTCTTCGGTCTTCATCTCAGTTTCTCTTTGGTACCAATAATCCTTGGTTACTACTTGTCCTGATTCTATTTTTAGTTCACGGTTAAACACTGCGTTGATGGGGCTAAACGAAACATCGGTTACGCCAACAGTAAAAGTTGTTGGTGTAGCAGGTTCAGCAATTTCGGGTGCAGTTTCACCTTCCACAACGGCTGGTTTTGTTGCGGCTTTTGGTGGCGGACTTGGAACTACTACCACCGTAAATTTATTTAATTCCAATAATTGTTTTAAAAAATCAACACGGGCTTGCGAGCAGTTTTTTTCTACAACGGCACATTTTATTTCGCCAAGATCTTCAAAAGTATGTGTTGCATTTAGTGCCATGTAATATTTAGTTTTTTGGTTATTTATTTAGTTTTTTCTTTTAAAATCATTTCGACAAACTCAATGACCGTAAGGTTGATGAGCTTGTCGAAGCATTACATTAGCGAATTAATATAATCGTATAATACGCTTGCAAAGCCAGTGAATATAATGCCTGCCATGCAAATGTATAATGCTATTTTTGAATATAAATTACTTTCTATTTTTTCAATGGGAGATTTGTTTTCATCTACAAAAATGGCTTTTACCACACGTAAATAATAATACAGTGAAACTACCATATTTAAAACCGCAATGATAATTAACACATAATTTCCTTTACTAGCTCCGGCAGTTACCAAAAACATTTTTCCAAAGAAACCCGCGGTAGGTGGAATTCCAGCCAATGAAAACAATGCAATGGTTATAATCCAACTCAATGTTTTATTGTTTTTATAAAATCCTTTAAAGTCACTGATGTTTTCTTTTTCAGTTTGCGCAACTACCAAAGCTATAACTCCAAATGCGCCTAAATTAGAGAAGATATAAACGATTAAAAAGTAAACGCTGGCACTTACTCCTATGGTAGTTCCCGATGAGATGCCTAATAGAATAAATCCAACTTGAGAGATAGATGAAAATGCTAAAAAACGTTTGATATTATTTTGCCTAATGGCAAAAAGATTTCCAATTGTAATGGTAAGTACAATGGTTAAAAACAACATATTGTACCAAACAGTTGGCACATTTTCAAACAATGGATTCAATACTGAAATGAAAACAAAAACCATTGCAGCTTTTGAAATTACCGATAAATAAGCGGTAACCGAAACGGGTGCACCTTCATATACATCGGCTGTCCATAAGTGAAACGGAACGGCTGAAAGTTTAAACGCAAAGCCAGTAAACACAAATATTAACGCTAAAATTTGTAAAGGATTATTGGTAATTAAAGCTGGTAATTCTGCAAAATTTAAAGTGCCGGTTGTTCCATAAATTAATGAAATTCCAAACAACATGATACAAGAAGCAAAAGCCGATGAAAGTATCATTTTTACTGCTGCTTCCGATGATTTTATTTTTTCTAAATCAAAGTTTACAATGGCTGCTAATGGAATAGAAGCCAATTCTAATCCAAGGAAAAACATCAAGAAATTTCCGCTTGAAACCATGAAAAACATACCCAATAAAGTAGTCAATAGAAGTATGAAAAATTCTATAACATGCTTATGGTTTTTAAGCCATTCATAAGCTTGTAAGGAAATAATAAGTGTTCCAAAATTTAGGATATTTTTTTCTAAAGCAATTAAACCATTGGTATGGTACATGTCGCTAAATAAAGTTCCTGTAGCATTGCCAATAAATCCTAACAAAAAGTTGATGAGCAATAAAAAATTAGCCAAGTGAATGATTGAACTATTTTTGTTCATTCCATCCGAAACCTTTATGATTAGTAATATAAAGATGATGAACGTTATGCTCAGTTCGGGTTTTAACAATATGAAAAAGTCTGTATTCATTTTAATTACCAATTGCTCCTCTCGCAATGTTTTCCATGATTATTTGTGTATCGGGTGATATAATATTGATTAACCAAAATGGCGCCAATCCAATAGAAAGAATGGCAAATATTAACAATACCGAAGCCATTTTTTCGTTCCAAGTTGCATCTTTTAAGTGATTGAAATGTTCGTTTTTTATTGGTCCCATGATGGCACTTCCTGCAGCGCGTAAAATATAAACAGCGGTTACCACAATAGATGCAGCGGCAAGTATGGTAGCTATTCTATGAAAAGCATCTGGTTGCTGCCAAGCACCAACAAACACTACCATTTCCGATACAAATCCACTAAAGCCAGGTAAGCCTAATGAACATAAACCAGCAATAATAAATACCGAAGAAAGAAAAGGAATTGTTTTCAATAATCCGCCTAATTCTTTTATTTGTCGGGTATGTGTTCGTTCGTAAATCATGCCAATAGCACCAAAGAAAAGGGCTGTCATTAAACCATGAGAAACCATTTGCATGACGGCACCAATTAAAGCAGTTTTGGTTAACATGCCAATTCCTAATAATATAAATCCGCAATGACTTACCGATGAATAAGCATTGATATACTTCAAATCTTTTTGCATTAAAGTGGCAAAAGCACCATAAATAATGGCAATGGTTGCTAATAAAACAATGATCCAAGAGTAATGTTGCGCAGCTTCAGGCATTAAATAAGTAGCTACTCTTAAACATCCGTAACCGCCTAATTTCATTGATATTCCAGCTAAAAACATAGAAGCCGCAGTTGGAGCTGATGAATGTCCGTCTGGAACCCAAGTATGAAACGGAAACAATGCAGTAAATACACCAAAACCTACAAATAAGAATGGGAAAATAAATAATTGGGTTTCGTAAGGAATATGCATATGAGCAATTTTTAGTAAATCCCAAGTATGAACGCCACCACCTATATCTGTATTGAAATAAGTAGCTAATAAACCAATTAATACCAAAGCCGATCCGCCCATTAACATCAACGCTAATTTCATGGCGCTATATTCTTTTTTGCCACTGCCCCAAATTGCTATCAATAAAAACTTTGGAATTACCGCTAATTCTAGGAAGAAAAACATGGTAAATAAATCCAATGAAATGAAGAAACCATAAGCCCCAACACTTAATAATAACAGTAAAAAGAAGAACTCTTTGGTTAAGGTTTCTATTTTCCAAGAAATTAAAATACCACAAGTAACTACAAAAGCGGTTAGCATAATCATGATCACAGAAATGCCATCTACACCCACATAATATTCAATGTTCATGGCACTGTACCAACTGTATCGTGCTTCAAAAAGCATTTGAGCAGTATTGCCTGCTGCACGTTCGCCATAGTATGAATACATGAGCAACGAAGCAATGGTTAATTGAAGCAATGAACCAATTAACGCGGTCCATTTTATCTGCGTTACGTTACTGCAAAACAATATTGCAAACGTAGTGAGCAGCGGAAAAATTACTAATATTGATAAATTCGTCATTCCTTAATTTTTTAGTTCCATAAATAAATAAACAACAACATAAACCCTAGCACTCCAACAAAAAAGTAACTTGCATATTGTTGCAATTTTCCTGACTGTAAACCTTTAATATTATCTGAAATTTGTGCAGTGGTATCAGCAAACAAATTCATTGAACCATCTACAATATTTTTGTCAATCCAAGCTGCGGGTTTTCCTATTAAATTGAAAATAATTTTTTGGGTAATGAACAAATAAAGTTCATCCATATAGAATTTTTTGTGCGCTGCGATATATAATCCACCTAAAGTAGTAGCAATATTTTGTGGTTTAGTGTTTTCAGATTTGTATAAACTACTTGCCAATAAAATTCCAGCAACTGCTAAAGCAACAGGAGTTAATGAAAACAAATAATCAATATGAGTTTCTAAAGCTAAACCATCGGAAGTAACCAATGATGCAATAGGGAAAAAGCCAGCTAAAACTGCTAAAACTGCCAAAATAATCAAAGGTATTTTCATACTTAAAGTTCCTTCTCCATGTCCGTTTTCGTGCACATGACTTTCTTTGCTCCAGAAAATAGAGAAGTATAACCTGAACATATAAAATGCTGTTAAACCTGAAGTAAATAATGCTACAAAAAATACCATTTTATTGGAATGGAATGCTGCTAATAAAATTTCTTCTTTACTGAAAAATCCTGCAAAAGGAGGAATTCCCGCTATGGCTAAACAAGCAATTAAAAAAGTAATATGAGTAATTGGCATTAGTTTTCTCAATCCACCCATGTCTTTCATTTCATTGCTATGCACCAAATGAATAACTGCACCGGCACCTAAAAATAACAATGATTTAAAGAATGCGTGAGTGAACAAATGAAACATGGAAGCCATATAACCTAAACCGCCTTCGCCACCATGTTTGGCAACGCCTAACGAGAACATCATGTAACCAATTTGCGACATGGTAGAATAAGCCAAAACTCTTTTTATATCGGTTTGTGTGCAAGCTATAATGGCGGCAAACAATGCCGAAAATGCACCCACATAAGTTACCACTGTTAAAGCAGCTGCATCAAAAGCGAAAATTGGGAATAAACGCGCTACCAAAAATACACCTGCAACCACCATGGTAGCGGCATGAATTAAGGCAGAAACAGGCGTTGGACCTTCCATGGCATCGGGTAACCAAATATGAAATGGAAACATAGCCGATTTACCAGCACCACCTAAAAACACCAAAACCAATCCCCAAGTTAATGCGCTAATTCCAATAAACGAAGCACCGGCAGCATTAACAAAATAAGGAGAAGAAGCATCGGTTAAGCGAGCTATCAAAGTTCCAAAATCTAAAGTTTCGGCACTGTAAGCTAAAATCAAAATGCCAATTAAAAAACCTAAATCGGCAAAACGGGTAACGATGAATGCTTTTTTAGAAGCAGCTACGGCTGATGGTTTATCGAAATAATAACCAATGAGTAAGAAAGACGAAACGCCCACCAATTCCCAAAACATATAAATTTGAAAAATATTTGACGATAAAACCAATCCAAGCATGGAGAAAGTAAACAAAGCAAGAAATGCATAATAAGTAGCAAAACGTTCTTCGCCTTTCATGTATCCCAAACTAAAAATATGAACCATGAGTGAAACAAAAGTTACCACCACAATCATCATCATAGCAATAGGATCAAGCATGATTCCCATGTCGATAGAAACAGAAGGCGTAAACTGTAGCCACGAATATTTTAAAGCAATAATGGGTTGGTAAATGCCATTTATTTTACCCGAAATAAAGAAATATTGGTAAGCAGTTACCAGCGAAATAATGGAAGAAATGAGTAAGGAAATAGTTCCTATAATTCCAGCAAATGCGCTTAAATATTTTCTGCCAAATAAACCTAAAACAACAAAAGTTGCTAAAGGTAAAAGTGGAATTAATGCGATAGAATAGTTCGACATATCTTTAGTTAAAACTTCATCAAATCAGCATCGTTCACATCAATTGATTTGCTGCTACGATACAAGTGAATAATTATGGCAATGGCCACTGCAGCTTCAGCAGCAGCAATGGTGATAATAAAAATGGTAAAAAAAGTTCCATCTAATTTACCCGCATGTAAAAATTTGTTGAAAGCAACAAAATTGATATTTACACTGTTCAAAATAAGTTCTATGGACATTAGCATAGTAACCATGTTTCTGCGAGTTAGGAAACCGTAAACGCCTATAAAAAATAAGATGGCGCTTAAAAATAAAATATGTGTTAAACCAATTTCGTTCATGCTTCTGTTTTTGGTTTTAAGGCAATTACAATTGATCCAATTAAGGCGGCAAGCAATAACATACTTACTACTTCAAAAGGTAAAATAAATCCGTGTTCGGTGGTACTTAACATTTGTCGTCCAATGTTTTTAACTGTTGGTTCAATGGCGGTGTTTGTAGTGGCAACAAATGAGTAATTATTGATTAATAAAATAACAATAGCACAAGCAAAAACTGCTGCCAAACCTGAAACTATTACTGAAATTAATTTGGGTTTCTCCATGTCTTTTCCCGATGCGTGGGTTAAAAATATAGAGAATATGATGAGTACAACTATTCCACCAATGTATACTACTATTTGCACAGCAGCAATGAATTCATAGTTCAGGTAAAAATATAATCCTGCTATTCCCATTAATGAAAATAGCAAATAAATAGCCGAACGGAATATTTTTTTGGCAGTAACTGCCAATATTCCTCCACCCAATATGATGGCTGCTAAAATGTAAAATATAACTATTGATGCACTCATTTTATATTGTTTTTTTATTGAACATTGAATTCATTCATAGTTCATAATTTTTATTCTACTCCTTGCATTAATTTAGAATCTGGTTGATTCAAAATTTTCTTCAATTGTTTTTTATCGTAAACACTGTGTTCAAAATTTTGGGCCATTACAATTGCGTCTGATGGGCAAGCCACCACACATAAATTGCACATGGTGCATAAATCTAAGTGATAAACAAAAGCATCTATTCTTTTTTTCTTTTTACCATCTTCTAAAATTTCCTGCTTGGTAATAATTTTAATAGTTCCATTCGGACAAGCAATTTCGCAAGCCTGACAGCCAGTGCAACGGTGTTCGTTATTTTCATCGTGAGGCATAACCACTTCACCTCTAAAACGATCGAACATTTTTAAAGTTGCTCTATTATCAGGATATTCTTCCGTTTTAATTTCATCGAGATGGGTAAAATAATATCCAGTCACTTTCATCCCTACCAGTAAGGATTTAATTGATTTGTATATGGTACCGAAATATTCTTTTAAAAACATCTTTTTTAGTTGTTAGTTTTTAGTTAATTGATACTTTCCCGATTTGTCGGGACTTCATACTTTATCATTCATACTTCTAAAAGTGCCAACCCATGATGGCCATCACCGTTACCAGTATTACATTTACCATGCTTATTGGCAATAAATATTTCCACTCTAAAGTTAGTAATTGATCAACTCGCAAACGTGGGAAGGTCCAACGGAACTGCATAATAATAAATATTATCAAAAAGGTTTTTGAAAAGAACCAAACAGATGATGGAATAAAATCCATGATGTGATTAAAACAATCCAATCCTCCTATGTGAAAAGGCATCCAACCGCCTAAAAATAAAGTAGCTGCTACAGCAGAAACTACAAATAAATTAATGTATTCCGACAATAAAAACATGGCGAATTTCATTCCTGCATATTCTGTATGGAAACCACCTGTTAATTCTTGTTCTGCTTCTGCCATATCAAATGGCGCACGGTTAATTTCGGCAGTAGATGCAATTACAAAAATTACGAAAGAAATGATTACAGGGATATGTCCTTTAATAATCCACCAACCATTTTCTTGACTTCTAACAATATCGCCTAAACTTAAACTTCCACTTAATACAACTATTGAAATTAAAGATAATCCAACTGATAATTCATAACTCACTATTTGCGCACCACTGCGCATGGCACCAAGTAAAGAATACTTATTATTACTTGACCAACCAGCCATTAAAATTCCAATTACACCAAGCGAGGAAACAGCTGAAACATAAAGCACACCAATATTGATATCATACAATTGAAAATCCTTTGCAAAAGCAATGGGGGCAATTACCAGCATAGAAGCAATTACCATAATAACAGGTGCTAAATTAAACAAAAATTTATCGGCACTATCAGGAGTTAATCCTTCTTTCAATAATAGTTTTAAGGTATCAGCTACAATTTGCATACTGCCTTTAGGTCCTACCCTATTGGGTCCTAAACGAATTTCCATAAATGCTGCAACTTTGCGCTCCATATAACCTAAAAAGAAACAAAGTACTACCAAAAAAGCAATCAGGCTAACACCTAAAATCACCATTTCGGTAACTTGAAGTAACAATGAATTTGTTATTAGTTCAGCAAGCAAATGATGTATATAAGTTGCCAAAGAAGAAAAGCTATAGGTTAATAAAATTTTCATCGGTCAATATCAGGAATTACTAAATCAATGGTTGACATAATCGCAACTAAATCTCCAATTTTTCCTCCTTTTGCCATTAATGGCAAAGCAGAAAGATTTGAAAAACCTGGTGAACGATACTTAATTCTGTATGGACTTGCAGCGCCATCACTTACTATAAAAACACCTAATTCGCCTCTTGGAGTTTCTACTCGTTGGTAAAATTCTCCTTTAGGAAGTTTGATAACATTTTTTGTTTTTGCTTGAAA
>CANGPW010000023.1 GCA_947456185.1 Bacteroidota bacterium
TATATTCTTCATCATTTAATAAAATTTATATAGGCTTCACCTCAAATTTGGAAGCAAGAATTTTATCTCATAATGTTCTTTCAGTTAAAGGTTATACTTTAAAGTATAGGCCATGGGAAATAATTCACAATGAAGTTTTTGAAACAAAATTAGCAGCGATGAAACGTGAAAAAGAATTGAAAAGCGCAAATGGCAGAAAATTTATTTGGAGTTTAATTGAAAACAAAATGAATTAGCTCGTTGGGCTCTTATCCGCTGGCTAGCGGACGTTGGTTCGAGTCCAGCCTCCGCAACCAATTAAATCCTGCCTATGGCGGGATTTTTTGTTTTAAATTAAAAAAAATGTTTACTGTTTACGTTTTATATTCTCCTACATTCAATAAAATTTATATAGGCTTCACCTCAAATTAGGTTGCAAAGGTTTTTTATAGTTTTATTGAATGATCAATAAAAAAACCGATTTGAATTGAATCAAACCGGTTTTTTATTGAATTTTCTAATTATGATTTTAGATTAGTATCTATACATTTCAGCTTTGAAAGGTCCTTCAACTTTTACACCAATATAATCAGCTTGTTCGTTATCTAAAACCGTTAATTTTGCACCAATATGCTCTAAATGTAAGTATGCTACTTTTTCATCTAAATGTTTAGGTAAAACATAAACTTTGTTTTCATACTTATCGCTATGATTCCATAATTCAATTTGAGCCAATGTTTGGTTTGTGAATGAATTACTCATTACAAAGCTAGGATGCCCCATAGCGCAACCTAAATTCACTAAGCGGCCTTCAGCTAAAATAATGATATCATTACCATCAACATTATACACATCAACTTGAGGTTTAATGGTATCTTTTGTTGATCCATAAGCACCATTTAACCAAGCCATGTCTATTTCATTGTCAAAATGGCCAATGTTACAAACGATAGATTTATCGCGCATTGCTCTAAAATGACGTTCGCCAATAATTTTTAAATTACCAGTAGCAGTAACAAAAATATTTGCACGTGTGCAAGCTTCTTCCATAGTTACTACTTCAAATCCGTCCATTGCAGCTTGTAGAGCACAAATTGGATCAATTTCAGTAACTAAAACTCTAGCACCAGCTCCACGTAATGACTCTGCAGAACCTTTTCCTACATCACCATAACCAGCAACAACGGCTACTTTACCAGCCATCATAATATCAGTTGCTCTACGAATAGAATCAACTAAACTTTCTTTGCAACCATATTTGTTATCAAATTTAGATTTAGTCACCGAATCATTTACATTGATAGCAGGAATAACTAAAGTTCCTTTTTTCATACGTTCGTATAAACGGTGAACACCAGTGGTAGTTTCTTCCGATAAACCTTTGATATCTTTTGTTAACTCAGGATAACGATCAAAAACCATATTGGTTAAATCACCACCGTCATCTAATATCATATTTAAACCTTTTCCACCTTCAAAAGCAAATAAAGTTTGTTCAATACACCAATCAAATTCTTCTTCGTTTTGACCTTTCCATGCATAAACAGGAATGCCGGCAGCAGCAATTGCAGCTGCAGCATGATCTTGTGTTGAGAAAATATTACAAGAACTCCATGTAACTTCAGCTCCTAATGCTTTCAACGTTTCTATTAAAACTGCAGTTTGAATTGTCATATGTAAACAACCTGCAATTCTTGCACCTTTTAAAGGTTGTTCAGCACCATATTCTTTTCTAATTGTCATTAAACCGGGCATTTCTGCTTCAGCTAATTTTATTTCTTTACGGCCCCATTCGGCTAAACTAATGTCCTTAACTTTGTAAGGAGATACTGATTTTACTTCTGACATTTTATTTTATTGTGGATTTTTTAAAAATTATTTTTGCAAAAATAGAATAATCAAGGACTTTAAAAAATTTGATTATGTTATTAATAACAAATTTTATCTAAAAAGTTTTTAGAATTTTATGACAATTAGACTTATTGTAATAATTTGGAAACAAAATTGTAAAATTGTAAATTCAAAACAACAAATAAAAATATGCCATATCCAGAAATGTTAGTAGCACCTATGCGTCAACAATTAGTTGAAATAGGCTTTAAATCTCTTTTAACTGCCGATGAAGTTTCAGCAGCAATGAAAAATAATGAAGGAACAAAATTGATGGTTTTTAACTCAGTTTGTGGTTGCGCAGCAGGTACAGCTAGACCTGGAATTATGAAGGCTATTCAAGAATCAAGTAAATTACCTAACGAATTATTAACGGTATTTGCAGGACAAGAAGTGGAAGCAGTAGCAAAAGCTCGTGAATTCATCGCTCCATTTCCACCTTCATCTCCATCAATTGGTTTATATAAAAATGGAGAATTAGTTCATTTTATTGAACGCCATAATATTGAAGGAAGAAGTGCTGAAATGATAGCAGAAAATTTAAAAGCTGCATTTGAAGAATATTGTTAATTATTTAAAATAATAATTTAAAAGGCTGATTGTTTTAACTTTCAGCTTTTTTTTATTACTAAATTTAAATAATTTAATAAATTAAAGCGATTCCAATTAAAAATGATGCTATTTATTGGATTTTATTCAGTTGATTTCATGAAAATTCAGACTATTTTCAAATGAAATTAGAGTATAATTATTTATTTAAAATAATGATAATTAGTGGATTGAAATACTATGTAGTAGTGATGTTGTGGTAATTAAATGTTAAAATATCAAACGTGAAAGGAAAGAAGGGGTATCAAAAATAGGAAGTAGAAAAGTATAATTTAATTTTGAATTACAAATAAAATTTAAAACAAATTATATGAAAACAATTAGACAACTTAGTATGCTTTTTCTGTTACATTTTGTAGCACTAATAGCCAAGGCACAATCATTTGATTTGCCTTTAAATTTTGACAGTACCAATGTAACATACACATTTACAGATTTTGGAGGAAATGCAAGTTCTGTAGTTGCAGATCCTGTAGTATCTACCAATAAAGTTGCGAAAATAATTAAATCA
The DNA here is from genome assembly GCA_947456185.1 of Bacteroidota bacterium. Lineage (GTDB taxonomy): Bacteria > Bacteroidota > Bacteroidia > UKL13-3 > UKL13-3 > JAAFJM01. Next base: position 2,990 of record CANGPW010000023.1, read on the forward strand.
AACATAGCCGAAATTTGGGCTGGTACTACTATGGGTGGTGCAAGCGGTTTTGCATCAGCAATTGCTTTTAATTCTAGCAGAACTATAATTACCATGCGTGTATACTCTCCTGATAGCGGAATTGCAGTTCGTTTAAAAGTGGAAGACCCAAATGATGGTGCAAAAAGTGTTGAAACTGAAGCTAGAACAACAGCATCAAACACTTGGCAAATATTAACATTTAACTTTGTAAATAATGCATCTGGAACAGCAGCAATTAATTATACTTATACTTATAAAAAGGCTTCAGTGTTTTTTAACTTTGGAGTTAATGGTTCAACTGCTGGTACTAAAACTTATTATTTTGATGACGTAGTTTTCCCAGCTGCTACTGGTCCAGTATTATCACAAATAACTTTACCTGTTTATTTTGATTCAACTAATGTAAATTATTCAACAAAAGATTTTGGTGGAAATGCAACTACAATTATAACGGATCCAACAAATTCTTTAAATAAAGTAGCTCAAACAATAAAATCTAATATTGCTGAAACTTGGGCTGGAACAACTATGGGAACTTCATCGGGATTAGCAAATGCAATTCCTTTTTCATCAGGAAATTCTTCTATTAAAGTAAAAATTTATTCGCCAAATAGTGGTATTCAAGTTCGTTTAAAAGCAGAAGATCCTAACGATCCAACTAAATCAGTAGAAACTGAAGCAACAACTACCACTGCAAATGCATGGGAAACATTAACATTTAATTTTGCGAACCATGCAACAGGTACAGCAGCAATTAATTATGGTTATACTTATAGAATGTTGTCTATATTTTTCAATTTTGGTGTAACAGGTGCTACTGCTGGAACAAAAACATATTTATGGGACAATGTAGAATTTGGAAATGGTATTGTTATTCCTCAATTAAATATGCCTGTATCATTTGAAAGTACTAGTTTAAACTATGGATTAACAGATTTTGGCGGAAATGCTAGTTCAATAGTTGTAGATCCTGCAGTTTCATCAAACAAAGTATGTAAAATAATTAAATCAAATACTGCTGAATTATGGGCGGGAACTACCATTGGAGGAACAACTGGATTTGGTGCAGTAATTCCATTTACTTCTACTTCAAAAACCATTAGCATGAGAGTTTATTCTCCAACAATTGGTACTCCAATTAGAATGAAAGTTGAAGATCCAAATGATGATACTAAAAGTGTAGAAACTGAAGCAACTACTTCTGTTGCTAATGCATGGCAAACATTAGATTTTAACTTTGCTAACCAAGCAACTGGTACTGCAGCTTTAAACTTAGCTTATTCTTACAAAAAACTAACAATATTCTTTAATTTTGGAACAACTGGTGCTACTGCAGGTGAAAAAACTTATTATTTTGATGATATTACATTTGGTTCAAGTGTGGTTGTTCCTCAGTTAAATATGCCTGTTACATTTGAAAGTACAACTTTAAACTATGGTTTAACTGACTTTGGAGGAAATACAAGTTCAATAATAACAGATCCAGCAGTTTCAACAAACAAAGCATGTAAAGTAATTAAATCAAGTATTGCAGAATTATGGGCGGGAACTACCATTGGTGGAACAACTGGTTTAGGAACTGCTATTCCTTTTACTTCAACAGATAAAATTATAAGCATGAGAGTTTATTCTCCAACAATTGGTACTCCAGTTAGAATGAAAGTTGAAGACCCTAACGATGCCACAAAAAGTGTAGAAACTGAATCAACTACTACCGTTGCTAATGAATGGCAAACACTACAGTTTAACTTTGGAAACCAAGCAACTGGAACTGCACCTATCAACTTAGCATATTCTTACAAAAAACTATCAGTATTCTTTAATTTTGGTACTACTGGAGCTATTGCTGGTGAAAAAACTTATTATTTTGATGATGTAACATTTGGAACTATAACTCCACCTGCTCCTGTAAAAACTTATTTAACATTCCAAGTTGATATGTCAAGAAAAAAACCTGATGCTACAGATACAGTTACACTGAATGGAACATTCAATGGATGGTGTGGCATTTGTACACCAATGATAAAAAAACCTGGGACAGATATTTGGGTTGCTACTTTATTGTTAGATAAAGATTCATCTTATGATTATAAATATACAATTGGTAATTGGAAGTCTCAAGAAACATTAAAAGAAGGGATGCCTTGTACAACTACTAAATCTGGATTTACAAATAGAATAATCAATGTTTCAAAATTAAATGACACATTACCAGTTGTTTGTTGGGAAAGTTGTGTTAGTTGTTTAAATACTCTTCCAAAAGCTAATGTTACATTTAAAGTGAATATGAAAAATTATGTTGATGATAGTTTATCAATTAAAGGTGTAACATTAAATGGTAATTTTAATGGTTGGTGTGGCGAATGTACTAAAATGACAGCTATTGGAAACAATATTTATGCAGTAACTTTAACTTTAGATACAGGTGCATACGAATACAAATTCACTGTTGGAAATTGGTTAGACCAAGAACAATTTATAGCAACTGATCCTTGTACCAAAACAGTTGGTAATTATACAAATCGTTACTTAAGTGTAAAAGATACTGCTTCAGTAATTGCTGGAACATACTGCTGGAATACTTGTACAAAATGTGAGGCGATTGGATTTGCAGAACAAGCTTTAAAAAATGTAAAAATTTATCCAAATCCTACCACTGAAACATTATTTATAGAAATGGGTCAATTCTTAGAAAGAGATTCAAAAGTATTCGTATATAATATGTTAGGTGAGTTAATGATTACAAAAACATCGAATCAAAATAACGGAAATGGTACTATTAATTTAGATACTCATTCGTTAAAACAAGGTATTTATTTGTTAAAAATAGAAGCGGACAATGCTGTAAAAACTATTAAGTTCCAAATAAATTAGTTTTCAAGTTTTATATTTAGTAGTAAAAAAGGTCAGAGAAATCTGGCCTTTTTTTTGTGGTTATAATCTTAATAGGAAATCAGTCAAATTGGTAGCATTTTCTAATTCCATTTTTTTACGTAATCGATACCTGCTGATTTCTACACCTCGTGCCGATATATTTAAAATTGAAGCAATTTCTTTGGTTGATAAATTCATGCGCAAATAAGCACACATTTTTATATCGTTAGCACTTAAATTCGGGAATTTTTCTTTTAAACTTTGCGTAAAACTGGTATGTATATTATTGAAATACAATTCAAATTTTTCCCAATCTTTATCGATTAAAGTATCTCGATCTATGTTTTTAATTAGTTCACTTATTTCAGGTTTTATTTTAGAATCATTTGTGATTTGTGAAATATGTTTCAACTTGTCTTTTATTGACAATAATTTTTCGCTTTTTTGAACAATATGCATGGTTGAAGAAGCCAATTCTTTTCCCTGATGTTCAACTTCTAGGAGTAATTGTTGGTTTCTTAATTCAATTAACTCCTTTTCTTGTTTGTCTTTTTCTAGAAGTAAAATTTCAGTTTGTTGTTTAAAATGAATGTCTTTTTCAGCTATTTCTCTTGATGCTTTTTTACGTACTAGCATTTGCGGATAAAATCCTATTAAAACAAGAATTAACATAGCAATTAAGGCATATAAAAATTTTGCTAATCTTGTCCAATACCATGGTGCTTGAATATATAATTTAATGATAGTTTCTTTCCCTTCTAATCCCATACACTTTGCTTTTATGTGCATTGTATAATTACCATAAGACAATCGGCTAAACTCACGAATAATGGCGGGTTTCCAAAGTGACCAATCCTTATCCCAACCTTCTAAATAACTTGAAAAAACTAAATCTTTATAAAAATAAGAATTTGGAGAACTATAAGAAAATTCAATCGATTTATCATCAATCTCTAATTTTTCATTACTAGAATTTAAATACCTAAAGTAAACTGAATCTGTTAAAACTAATGAACTAATACCAGTAATTAATACCGATGGCGGTTGTTGAACAAATTGATTGATTTGATTCAAATTAATATTTACAAAACCCGACTCAACTCCAATAAATAAATTTCCCTCATCACATTCTTTTAAAAACTCAAAACCACCTACTAAATTCTGGTCTAATTTTGGCAAAATTACTTTGTTAAAAGTATAATCAACACCATTATAATTAGGTTTTAAAAATCCAATTTCATTAGAACTGACATACCAAATATATCCATTTTTTCCATTATATATTCTTTTATAAACTTTTGAAGTATCTAATATTGAACTAAATGTTTTAAATAATTGGAATTTATCTGTTTCATCTTTGTATTGATAAATTCCTTTTGCTGTACAAAAACTTAAATCTAGATCGGTATTAAATAAATAATTTTCTGTTTCATTGGGTAAACCATCTTTTACACCATAATGTTTTACTAATTGGACATTTTGTAAATCACCACTTAATTTTATTTTATAAATTCCTTTGTATGGATGTCCAACCCAAATATTTCCAATTTCATCTTCTTCTAAAAACCTGCTCGATTCCTTAAAACGCCCTAGTTTTGATACAAATACCAATGAATTGTTTTCCCATTTAAATAAACTCAAACCGTTATAAGTTCCCATTATATAATAGCCAGTATGCTTTAAAAGTGGAATTAATTTCCAACAACCACGCAAGTCTAAAATCTTTTTTGCAAGCAAACCATTTACTTCAAATAAACCTTCGTGGTGGCATACAAATAGTTTTCCATTCAGTACCTGAACCCACCAAACCTGTCCATCGGTGTTGGCAACTAACTGAAAAGCATCTGCAGAATTATTGCCTTTTTTTCGGGCATATAATCCATTATTTGTTCCAAAATAATAGGTGTCTCCAAATTCTGTCATGCTATAACCAGTACCTTTTAATAGGCCATCTGGAAGCACGAAACCAAATGGATAATTGAGCCTTACTAAATCAATTCCATTGTCTAAACCAAGCCAAATATTATTGTTTTTGTCTTTGAATATCGACAAAACATTATTGTTTTGAAGGCCATCTTTTATACTAACATTATTAACTATTTTTCCATTTCGATCTAAAAAAAATATTCCTGCCCTATTGGTTGCCAAAATATAATAATTGCCATAAGTACATGCTTTGTAAATTCTACTTTGATTTAGGATATTGTTATCAATTTCAGACTTTTGAATGACATTATTTTTAATAAAATAAATCCCATTTTTATAAGTGGTTACCAATAAATCATTTTTACCAAAAGGTAAAATAGCAGAAATATCCAATTTGCTTTCTTTTATAATTTGGATAAAAATATTATCTTTTATTTCATAAATACTACCTAAAACATCAGTTAGCAATAACCGTTCACCTACTTTATAAAAGTTCTCTAAAAAATTTTCTGATGGTTTTATTACAACAATGTTTTTTCCATTGTAAACAAAAATTTGTTTGCTGGTTTGAAAATATATTTTGTTATTTAATTCTTCAATTCCCCATACATCTTCAAATCCTTTAAAACCAGCTGGTAAAAGGTTTGTAAGAGACTCAAATTTTAGATTTCCATTTTTTTCAAAAAAATAAAATCCTAATTCATTTTGTCCTCCTGCAAATATTTTTTTGGTTTTACTATGATAATAGATTGACCTTAATATGGTGTTTTGTGGAAGTGTATATTTACTGAATTGATTTCCATTAAAAAGTAATAGACCATCATTATTAGCAAAAAATATTATTCCATTATCTGCTTCGCAAACATCCCAAGTTTGAGTACCTCCATTATATAAAGATTTTGGATAATTCTTTATCATTGGAATAGAAGTCATGTTTTGAGCATTTATCTTTGACAAAAACAAAAAGACAAATGAAATAACTAAACTAATATTTAAAATATATTTAAAATTTTTATTCATTCAGTACTTTCAAATATAATTAAATTTTCTAAAATAAAAATACAGTTAAATATCTTTAAATAAATCACTTATAAATTTTTGTTGTAGCTGTGTTGTAGTATAAATATCAAATTATATCTTATTGAAGTATGTGAGTTGGGGCAAATGATGTTGGTATATTACATAGAGTACTTACATTCGTTTTCAATATAAATTGATTTGAAAAAATTATACCTATTTACTCATTATTTTTCTTTGTTTTTATTGACATTTTTTGGAATTATTTCTTGCCAACTATATGCTCAAGAAATTGACACAGGATTTGTTATAAGGCCAATTTCTGGTGGACCTTTGGGATTAATTCCATTAAAAAAAATAAGTGTAAATGGTTATTATCGTTTTTTTGGAATTAACCGTGATTTAGAAAATTCATTTGTAGTTATTCCAGGTAATCAATTTGCAAATGCACCAAATTTTGTGCTTGGCGCTGGCGATGTATACCGTGATCCACCTTTGATGTTAATTAATATTTCTGCCCAACCAACATCGAAAACTTATATAGGAATGGATTATGCTTTATACCATAATTTTACTGGTAATATTGGCAATAGTCCTATCAATTTAAACTTAGGAATTAATTTAACAGGAAGCATTCAAACGGAAGCAGGAAAATTTACAGCTCACATGGGAGGTATAAACTGGACAGACATGAGCGGAATGCTTTTTAGTAGTTTTATTGGTTACCAACGCTACAGTATTTTTGAACGATATCCTTGGGAAAATAATTCTGTATCATATGATAGAGCATCTAACTATTTTGAATATGGAAATATTAGCAGAGATATGCGCTTTGGAATGCAAGCATTTAAAGGAATGATGATAGATGGGAATGAACTTCCTGGAAATATATCGTTCCGCTTATTATATGGTGTTACCCCAGTTCAATCTATAGTTGGCAGTAAAATTCCATCTTATACTTTTGGATTAAGAGTTAGGAAAAAAATAAATAATCAAACCATTGGTTTTAATATGATGAACTACACTTCATTCATAGATTCATTGGCAATTGAAGAAGCGGGAATTCAATTACAAACTTTTTCATACGACTTGGTTTGGAATGGCTTTGATTTAGCTGCAGAAATGGGAAGAGGCCAGCTTTATTCAAATACTCAAAAAGAAGGTTGGGGAGAAGCAATAAGAGTAAAAATAAAAACACCTGCTAAAATTACAAAAATTCCATTTGATATAGAAGGTTTTTATATGAGTCCACAATTTGTAAATTATTACGGAAATTTTTTAAGTTCAAACACAGCTTTTTTAAGTACATCTTCTGTTAATCAAACTGGTAATTCGGCTGGTGGAAGCGGAGGTATTAGTAATTTTGCTGGATCAATAACTGATGTTGGTCAAATTAGTAATAACCGCAAAGGTTTTAGTTTTAATTTTTGGGTAGACATTACTAAATCTACCAAGTTAAACATTGGCAATATGGTTTCTAGTGAAATTAAATCAATGGGACGTATTTTGGATTTTGGACATAAAATAAATGCATTGCCTTTTTCTCGTTTTGTTCCTTTTGTAAATAATGTGGGAGCTTACAGCAATTGGACATCATACTTCCGTGGCTTTTCTCAATCAATGGAAATTACTGATACAAATTCTATGGGAATGCCCAAAACATTGACCAATTTTAACATGTTGCAAGTGCAATTAAAACAAAAAGTTAACTTTCCTTGGATGCCTTTTTATTTACTTTATGTTGGTTCATTTGGATCTGCTCAAAGTGATTTTAATATCATTCCAACCTTTAGCAATAATGCTTATTTGCGTACATTTTACCATGAATTTGATGCTGTTTTTATGGTCAATAAAGAAGTAAGTTTAATTACTTCGTATGGTAAGGAATACATTATTGGCAATAGCCAATTAAACAAAGGTGATAATTTAGATGGAAAACTAGGTAGCCCTTTAAATAATGCGATTAATCAAGAATCTTTTTTGTTTGGATTGGGATTAGATTTAGCCATTTCTAAAAATACAAATTTATATATTAGAAGACGCTGGTTTAGCCAAGAAGATAAAAGTTTTGTAAAAGACAATATTAAAGGAACAGAAACAACCATTGAACTTAAACTATATTTTTAACATGAAGCATTTTTATACATACTTATTATTTTGTCTTGGTTTGTTACCCTTGGCAATACAAGCGCAGGAAAAAAAGATTGATTTTTTTGGTTCGGGAAGGTTTACTTTTAATAACAGTAGTTTGAGTGGAACTCTAATCAATAAAGACACAACCACAGCAAGAAAACAAATGACAGGTGTTACTTTATTTGATTTTGGATTACATATTCGTCCTTCAGAAAATTCTGAGATAAAAGCTACCACACGTGTACAAAATGATTTAACAGGATTTTGGGGAGGTGGAATCATATTTAATTTACGTGAATTATACTTACGAGGCTTAATGTTTAATAGAATAAAATACCAAGTTGGAGATTTAAATACTCGAATGACAACTTATACTTTATTTAACAATCAAGGTGAACTAAGTCAAAATAATCCTGCAGCTTTTAACACATTTACAGAAGTAATTGCTTACGATAAATTTTATGGTCAAAACTCTTGGCGTCAACAAGGAGCAACTGCAGATATTGGTTTCGATTTTAATAAATATGTGAACCATATTCATGTTACTGGATTAATTACTAAAAATAAACAAACCGATTATTTTAGTTCGCCCGATAGACTTTTTGCTGGAAGCACCATTCAGGCAAAAATGTTTAACCAATTAAGCATAGCTTATAATTATACAAACGCTTTTGATGTTCAAAAAACTGCCATGTTTTCTAATGCTTTATTCAGCAATTCTGTTAATAGTTTTGAAGTAAAAGAAGATTTAAAAGTAAAAGATTTAAAAGTAGTATTGGGTGGAGAATTTGGCAAATCGAATGTTACATATGAAAACACCACCAATGCGCCTTCATTAAACGATGGAATGTTTATGGATGGCTCAATTAACATAGATAATAAAAAGAAAAATTGGAATATTGGTATTGATTTACGCAGTGTAGAAACTAATTTTAGAAGTATAGGCGCTCAAAGTAGGAGATTAGATTTTAATGCAGTAGCAAGCGAATATCCTTATTATACTAACCGTGAATCGGCTAGACCAGCAAATATGCTTTCTGTATTAACAGATGGAAATTATTACAATATGTTTTTAAGTCCAATTTTAAAAGATTACAACCCTGCGTATGAAAATATGTTGCCTTACGGAAAAGCAACTCCAAATAGACAAGGTGGTGATGTGAAATTAGCATGGAACCATAGCAATAAAAATTTATTGAAAATTAGCGTAAATGCATCCATGTACAATGAAATTACAGGACAAGGAACTATTGCAATTAGAGACTTTACAAATTTTGAAATACTGGCCGATTTGGGCGTAAATGAATTATATAAAGGTAAAAAGAAAGTGCATGTTGGATTGTTTGTAAAACAACAAAATACCACAAGAAATGGAACTGAAGGAATTGATAAAATTGATTTTAAAAGTATACAAATTAAAGTGGGAGTGGATTATGAAATTATTCCAAATTTAGAAATTCAATTAGCAGGAATTTTATTAAATGCTAAAGGAAATGAGTTTTTAGCGCAACGTAATTCTTTCAATGAAATTATTTTTTATAAATCATATAACGCAGATTTACAAGAAACCATTTTATTGGGAGGTATTAATTATCAATTCAATAAAAATAATTGCTTAAAAATCCAGTATCAACAAGCCGATTGGAACAATAAATTCTTGGCAGAAAACCAATATTCTATTAATAGATTAGCCATTATTTATAACTTATTTTTTTAAATAACGAACATGAAAAAAACATTGCTATATATAGGAATTATTGCCATTGCAATTATTTCATCGTGTAAAAAAGAAACTAAAATTGAAGGGCCAGAATTAGTAGATATTTTTGGCGAATTTAAAGTATTAGTGCCATTGAAGGCTTCTATAAAAACACCAAATTTTGCTACTGGCGACATTGTAAATTATAATACCAAACTTTCCATTAGAACCAATTGGACTGTTGAAATAATTGGGATTAATAGTGGCGCATTGAAAATATTTTCGGGTAATGATAAAGATTTTTCTTTGAATCAAATTGCATGGAATGGAAGTATTTCCTTTGCACCATTTTTCAGAAAAAATGAACCGGTAGTTGCGCGCATGAGTTTTGAAAATTATCCAGATACATTATACTCCGATACTATCATTATTGCAGCTACAAGACCAACTCCTTCTGTTGATATTTTAATTGATGATTTTGAAAGTCCACAACGTGCTTATAACACATTTACCGAAGGTCAACAATCATACAATTCTACTTCAGTTAATTATTCAGGAATTACAGCAACCGAAAAAACTAGGTACTTTGTAATGGCAGGTAATCATGGACCTACAGCTAGTTTGTTTATTTGTGGAATGTCGTTAAGTGCCAAAATTAGTCAAGGAACTGCTGATAATTATTTTATATTTAGTACCGATAATCCAAAGAAAGTTTTCTTTAACGCTTATGTGTATGGATGGGGTGAAAAAAATGCACAATTGAGTGTTGAATTTCAGGAAGATGATAACCTAGATGGAATATATCAACCAGCTGAAGAAGGAACTTATAACTATAAAATGAACGTAAATTGGAAAGGTTGGAAATTGGTTACTTTTTCATACGATGAAACAAGTATTTCAACTTCAGGTGGATTTGGAAACACCGATAGAAATGGCAAAAAAGAATTAGATAGAATTATAAATGCGCAGTTTTTATTATTAGCACAACCAGGAACTTCAGGTGTCACACGCGTTGGACTTGACTTTGCTTCATTCACTTATTCAGCGCCATTTCAACCATAATGAGAAAGTCAATTATATATCTATTCTTATTAATTATTTCATTTAGTAATTGTGGTATTCACATTCAAAAAACACAATTAACTGATGAATGGGGAGGCACTTATGCAAATACTGCTGTTAATGAATTTCAAGACAGAGAAATATATAAGGATTTAACGGTGGATGTTTGGGGAATGGAAAAAACAGATTGTAAGAATTTTACACGATTAGATTCACTCTCATTTAGTGGAAAATCTTGTATAAGTATTACTTGGAATAAAGCTGAAAAATGTCCTTGGACAGGCTTTGGAATTGGTTGGAACGGCTATGCCGCAAAAGATTTAACTGATGTAATGGCAAATGGGAGTATTGATTTTTATTTGAGAGCCATTCAAGGAAAACAATTTATTCCAACTTTAATTTTTTTATTAGAAGATTATTCAGGAGTTCAAAGTGCAACGGTGCTTAAGGCAAGTCAATTATCACATTATCCAATTGATGAAGAATGGCAAAAAGTAAGTATTCCATTGCAAACTTTTTTGAAGTCTGCCAAGCCATTATGCGATTTTAGTAACATAAAAAGTTTGAATATTGAATGTCAAGGAGCAGGTGCTTTTTTAATTGATAAAATTGAAATTGGAGGAGCTAATTCAAAAAATATAAATACTAAAAAATTTGGTGTAGCAATTACGAAAAATTTTCCTGCAACAATTTTTCATGATGAACTTCCATTTGCTTGGGGACTGGGTAATTATGCGGGTAAAAATATTTCATTTGATAGTACTAAAAATTATGCTGGAAATAAATCCATTTACCTAAAATGGAATGAACAAGAAAGTGGAAAACAAACACGAAAAATTGGAATGAATTGGGAACATTGGCAATCCATTTCTTTTCCTGATTCATTGACAAATTATGCGCTAAAATTTTATATTTCTACTAATGATGTAAATGCCTTTAAAAACTTGTATATTGGCTTCGATAGTTATAATGGTAAAACAGTAATGATACCAATAAAAAAAGAATATTTAGCCAGTTTAACAATTAATAATAATTGGCAAATGATAACAATTCCTTTCACAGATTTTGACTTTACAAAAGATGGATTTGACACAACAAAATTCAAACAATTAATCATTGAATTTAACAATTCAGGAGAGCTTTGGCTCGATGAAATTACAATAGAACAAAACAAAAATTATGAATAAAACAATTTTACTTTTTATCCTTTTTTCTTTCATGCTTTGGCAATGTGGAACTAGAACTAACGATTCGGCAAAATCGAAAGCCCAAGCATTATTAAGCCAAATGACTTTAGAAGAAAAAGCTGGCCAAATGACGCAATTAACCATTGAAATGATTTCAAAAGGAGAAGGTTTTAATTTAGAAAAACCACATGCTTTAGATACTACAAAATTGCAAAATGTAATTGTGAATTTAGGTGTTGGTTCTATTTTAAATGTTGGCGGACATACTTACGATGTGAATCATTGGAAAGAAATTATTACCAGTATAGAAAAATACAGCCAACAATCACGTTTAAAAATTCCAGTGTTATATGGTATTGATGCCATTCATGGCGCAAATTATACTGTTGGTGCTACTTTGTATCCGCAACAAATTGGATTGGCAGCAACTTTTAATCCTGAAATGGCTTATAAATTGGCACAGTTTGTGGCCAACGATGTTAGAGGTAGCGGTATTCCATGGAATTTTTCACCTGTGTTAGATGTGGGAAGAAATCCAATGTGGCCAAGGTTTTGGGAAACATTTGGTGAAGATCCATTTTTGGTTTCTCAAATGGGAGTAGCCATTGTTAACGGTTATCAAAACACCAATAATGGAACTGTAAAACCATTTGCAGCTTGCTTAAAACATTATGTGGCTTATAGTAATCCGCAAAGTGGACATGATAGAACTCCTGCTTATATTCCAGAGCGTCAATTGCGTGAAATTTATTTGTTACCTTTTGCTAAAGCCATTGCAGCAGGAGCAAAAACCATAATGATAAATTCAGGTGAATGGAACGGAGAACCTGTTCATGCTAGTAAGTTTTTATTACAAACGGTGCTTCGGAATGAATTGAAATTTGAGGGTATAACAGTAACTGATTGGGAGGATATAAAAAACCTAACTGAACGCCATAAAGTTGCTGAAAATTATAAGGAAGCAGTTGCGCTTGCTATTAACGCAGGTATCGATTTAGCCATGGTTCCGCTTGATTTAGATTATACAAAATACTTGATTGAAAATGTAAAAGAAGGTAAAATAAAAAAGGAAAGAATAGATGAAGCAGTGCTAAGAATTTTAACTTTAAAATACGAGTTAGGATTGTTTGACGAACCTAATGCTAAGCCAGAAAATTTTAAAGATCCAGAACAAATTGAAAGCAAAAAACTGAGTTATGAATTGGCATGCCAAAGCATTACATTATTAAAAAATGAAGGTAATATTTTGCCATTTTCAATGAATGAAAAAATATTAGTAACTGGTCCTAATGCTGATTATATCAATGCCATGAATGGTGGTTGGAGTCATACTTGGCAAGGAAGAGACACCAGTTACAATCCTAAAGTTTTAACAGTTATAAATGCATTGAAAAATGTTTTTGTAAATGGAAATGTGAGTTATTTAAAAGGAAATACTTACACACAAAATTTACCTGAAAATGTGTTGTTAAATGCTGCGCAAAATGCAAATACGGTGGTGCTTTGTTTGGGTGAAGATACTTATACCGAAAAACCTGGTGATATCAACGATTTAGAGTTAGACGAAGCACAACAAAATTTGATAAAAATATATAAAAAAGCGGGTAAAAAAGTAGTAGTAATTTTATTGGAAGGAAGACCTAGAACTTTTGCTAAAACTGAACCTCTTTGTGATGCTATTTTAGATGCTTACTTGCCCGGAAATGAAGGCGCCTTAGCCATAGCAGATATCATGGTTGGTAAAGTAAATCCTAGTGGAAAATTGCCATTTACTTTTCCTCGTTTTGCTGGCGTTCACACCACTTACGATTGTAAATATACTGAAACTTTAAACAACGATTTTAAACCTATTGGATTTGATCCATTATTCCATTTTGGACAGGGTTTAAGTTATTCGAATTTTAATTATGAAAACATGAAAATTGAGAACAGAGATGTTACAGTAAAAGATACCGTTTCTATTACTGTTCAATTGAATAATACTAGTGCAATTGCTGGTTCGGAAACAGTGTTGGTATTTGCCTCCGATGTTTATGCCAGCATTACTCCATCAGTAAAAAGATTACGCGCATTTAAACGTATACCTTTGGATAAATATGAAGGCAAAGAAGTGCAGTTTAAAATTGCTGTTACTGATTTGGCTTTTGTAGGATTAAACAATAAATTTATAGTAGAGCCGGGTAAGTTTTATTTTAGTATTGCTAATTTAAAGGACTCTATTAACGTTAAATAAAATCAAGCATGCAAAATTATAAAATCATCTTTTCAATATTAATACTCTCCATTTCCACTCCAGTTTTTTCGCAAGATTTTTTGCGTTGGTCCGATGAATTTAATGGAAGTAATTTAGACACTAATTATTGGGAATATCAAATTGGTGATGGTTGTCCAAAATTATGTGGATGGGGAAATGACGAACGTCAATCATATCAAAAAGGCAATATTGTTTTAGAAAATGGTATGCTTAATATCAATGCTAAAAAAGAAACAATTGGCAATAGTTCTTTTAGTTCTGGAAGAATTAGAACCATGAATAAATTTGATTTTTCATCGGGTAGAATTGACGTAAGAGCAAGATTACCAATTGGACAAGCATATTGGCCCGCTATATGGTTTTTACCTACTGAAAATTATTATGGAACTTGGCCATTAAGTGGCGAAATTGACTTGATGGAAGGCAAAGGACAAGAGCCTAAAAATACATATGGAACTATACATTATGGTGCGCATGCTCCAAATAATAAATATACTGGAACAAGTTACACTTTGCCATCGGGTTCATTCACTTCTGAGTTTCATGTTTTCTCGTTAAATTGGAAAAAAGATACCATTCAATGGCTGGTTGATAATGTAGTTTTTAGCACTAAAACAAAAAAAGATTTACCTGATTTTTGGTGGCCATATAACCGAAATTTCCATTGTATTATTAACTTAGCTGTTGGTGGTTATTTTCTTGGATATCCAGATGGAACAACTCCTGATACTGCTTCTTTACAAGTTGATTATATTCGTGTTTACCAGAATTTAAACGATTTATATATTACAAGCCCAGATGCTATTTTAAGAGCTGATCAGCAAAAAGATTTTTATACTCAAAAAATTGCTGGAGCCACTTATTTATGGCAAGTTCCTGCCAATTGTAAAATTACCCAAGGTCAAGGAACTGCAGCCATTAAAGCCAATTGGGGTTTGAAAAGTGATAGTATTAATGTGACAATAACTTATCTTTCAAACACTAAAACCATTAGTAAATTTATTAGGACCTTACCCGATACTTGCGAAGGTGTTTTTGACAATGTTGAATCGCTCAGAACTGTATTTTGGGTAGGTGGAAATGGTACTTATAAAGCTGCTGTTAATAATCCTTCAAAAGATATTGTGAACAGTACTTTAATTTGTAACCGGTATTACAGAAGCGGTTTTTCCACTTACGATGCATTGGTGGTTTTTTCTGATGTAATTCGCAATGCGAAAGCATTTGAAGACGGTACACTTTTACTTAAAATGAAACTTTATACCACTGCTCCTATTGGAACTGATGTGAATATTAATTTTGAAAACAGAAGTTTATCTGGATTAGATTATCCTTCAGGAAGACGTTGTGTATTGCAAGCCAAAACTACTAAAACCAGGGCTTGGGAAGAATTAACTTTTAAATTTATTTTGAAGCCTGACGGCAATACGCCCGAAGGAAGCATTGACCAATTGGTAATTTTATTTGCTCCTAATTCCAATAACTCTGACGTGTTTTATTTTGATGAATTTAGTTTAGTGGAAACACCTTGTAAAACTGCTACCAGTAGTATCAATGAAAGTGAAATTTTAGAGAATAAAATTAATATTTATCCTAATCCATTTACCAATCAATTAAGCATAGAAGCAGCTTTTATTCCTTCTCAAATTACTTTGTTTGATTTAACTGGAAAAGAATTGATCTCAGCCAAAAATATTGACGAGGTAAACAAGCAAATTCCTTTATTAAATATAGGAAGTTATCTTGTTAGGATTACATATAATGAACGTCATTTTTATTTTAAAATTGTAAAAACCAATCCATAATTCATGAAAAATATATTTTTTGGTTTACTGCTTTTTTGTTTTTGTTTTCAACCCATTTTTGCGCAAGTAATCAAAGTTGAAATTATTAAAAATTCAAATGGTAATTTCCAATTGCTACGCAACAATTTACCTTATTATGTAAAAGGTGCAGGTGGCGATTTTTTTATGGATAAAATAGAAACTGCAGGTGGAAATTCAGTGAGAATTTGGGGTGCAGAAAAAGCGCAAGAAGTGTTAGACGAAGCTCAAAAACATGGATTAACAGTAATGCTTGGACTTTGGATGCCACCAGAAAGAACAGGTTTTGATTACAGTGATAAATGGGCTTGCCAAGATCAAGTAGAGCAATTTAAATCGGTTGTAAATCGGTTTAAAAACCATCCTGCTTTATTGCTTTGGGGAATAGGAAATGAAGTAGATTTGGACTATACCGATTTTTCGGTTTGGAAAAATGTACAAGCCATTGCCGCAATGATTCATGAAGAAGATAAGAATCACCCTACTTCTACTGTTACCGCGGGAATTGATGCACCCGAAGTTCATTTAATCAATGAAATTTGTACCGATATTGATATTTTAGGGGTGAACACTTATGGCGATTTGCCAGCATTGGCAGAAAAAATAAAACTTTTTGGCTGGAAAAAACCATATATGGTTACTGAATGGGGACCAAACGGACATTGGGAAGTGGCCAAAGTAAAATGGGGTGCTGCCATTGAACAAACTTCTACCGAAAAAGCCATTACTTACCGAAAAAGATATAATGAAAATATTATCAGTGATAGCAATCAATGTGTGGGTTCTTATGCATTTTTATGGGGACAAAAACAAGAAACCACGCCTACTTGGTATGGAGTTTTTGTAGATAAAAAACAAACGGAAGCTGTGAATGTATTGCAAGAAGTTTGGAGCGGAAAAGCACCGCAATTTTGGGCACCACAAATTGATTCTTTTTTGCTTAATAATGAATTGCCAACAAAAAGTTTGGAATTTAAAAAAGGTGCGAATGTGAATTTGAAACTAAAAATAACTCATCCTGATTTAGGAAGTTTAACTTATAAATGGGAGTTATTGCTCGAAAGTGAATTTACTGGAACCGGTGGAGATGCTGAAAAAAGGCCCGATGCCATGCCCATTAACGTAAAAGGAAATGTGGCAAATGGTTTTAATTTCAAAGCGCCATTTCAAAAAGGAGCATACCGCATATTTGTATACATTTACGATACCCACGAACAAGTTGCTTGTGCTAACTTTCCGTTTTGGGTGAGGTAAGTAAGGATTTTTGATCTTAGAACTTTGATTTTTGATTTTGGAAAATATTTCTTCAAGTCAAAAGTATGCGGTCGTTGAGCTTGTCGAAACGATCTTCAAATAGTATAAAATTCAAAAGTATTTGATTTTGTTTTTATCTGTCTGACGCTTTGCCAAGTTATGGCTATTTAAGCGTCTGAAAGAACTTAAATTTTTTCACCAAAAACCTTCAAATAAACTTTACTTAAGTCAACATAACTTTGGGCGTTTAGCTTTATTTTTTCAACTTGTTCGGGTGTAATTTGTTTTACCACTTTTGCTGGTGAACCAAGCACCAATGAATAAGGTGGAATTTGCATGCCATCTGTCACTAATGCATTAGCGCCAATGATACTAAAATCGCCAATAACCGCATTGTTTAAAATGGTAGAATGCATGCCAACTAATACATGGTTTCCAATTGTTGCACCGTGCACAATAGCCGAATGACCAATAATACAATCTTGGCCAATTTGCACCGGACAATTGGGGTCTACATGAATGACAACATTGTCTTGCACATTGCTTCTATCGCCAATAATAATGTTATCATTATCACCACGAAGAACAGCACCAAACCAAATAGAAACTTCATTTCCTAGGTTTATATTTCCAAAAACAGTGGCGTTATTTGCTATAAAAACATCAGTGCCTTTAACAATGGTTTTTGTCAAAGTTTGTTTCATTTTTTCTTTATCCAACATGGTTTATAAAGCTAAAGCAATGTCTAAATAAACATAAATATCATCGGGCAATTCATCCCCTTTTTTGGTGGCACGTTTATGTCCAGTTCTCACCACAATTAAATGGCTGTCTGGCACCGCAAAAATGTATTGTCCTCGAATACCTCTGCAATAAAATATATCATGATCTTTATGTTTCATCATCCACCATTGATATCCATATTTATCATTTGGTTTGCCTTCTGTATCTTTTAAATTGGCTAATTGAATGGATTCATTCACGTATAAAGTATCCAAAAGTTGTTCTCCGTTCCAATTGCCTTTATCTCTATAAAGCTTCGCAAAACGAGCAAAATCGCGGGCAGTGGCATACCAGCAGCAACTTACTTTTTCCATTCCAGCATTATCTAAACTCCAAAAAGCAGGTTGCTCCGCACCCATTTTTTGCCATAAATTTTCAGCTGCAAAATCAGAAATACTTTTATTCCCTAATACTTTTTTCAAAATAATTCCTAACAATTGCGAATCGCCACCTTTATATTTCCAAGTAATTCCAGGTGCTTCTTTCACTTCTGATTTGAGTGTTAACGCATTTACGTCATCGCCATAATAGGCTTCGCTTGGCCATGCCCACGGACTTGAATAAGTTTCATCAAAATCAACGCCACTGCTCATGGTTAATAAATGTTTGATGGTAATTTTTGCTTTATCACCTTCCTTATAACTATCAATATAATTTCCAACGGGCTCGTCCACATTTTTTATTAAACCTTTTTTGATGGCAATGCCAATTAATGCAGCGGTAAAACTTTTGGCCATGCTAAAAGAATTGGTTACACTTTTATCGTTGTATTGTTCCCAATAATTTTCATAAATAATCGAATCGTTTTTGATAACCAAATAAGAAGTAGTTTTAAAATCTTCCATTTTTCTCATCAAGGAGTCATCAATTTTTGCTTTGTTATAATTAACAGAAACTAACCAAGGTTGTGGTTTTGTAGCATTCATTTCTCTGAATGGAAATGAATTTAGTTCATCAATATCTGGACTTAATTTACCACTAAAAATGGTCATGGCAAAAACGCGGTTTAAAAAAGTTTTGCCAGTAACTAATATAGCAGCTTCGCTTATAAATAGCAATGTAATGATTGCAATTAAAAACCATTTGATGAATTTCATATTTGAGGATTGTTTAACTGAATTAGATTCCAAATATAAAATTAATTGTGAAATATGGTTTGTTAGAATTCTGAATAAAAAAATAGTTTTCTACTTCTTAAATTGCGTTTCGTAAAGTGTGGTATAAAATCCATCTTTTATTTGTAATAAACTTTCGTGGGTGCCGCGTTCTTTTATTTCGCCTTTATCTAACACCAAAATTTCGTTCGCTTTTTGAATGGTTGAAAGCCTATGTGCAATAACAATACTGGTGCGGCCTTCCATCATTTTTACAATGGCAAATTGAATAATATCTTCTGTTTCTTGGTCGATACTTGAAGTTGCTTCATCTAACACCAATACCGTTGGATTTACCACCATGGCTCTTACAAACGAAATCAATTGCCTTTGGCCCATGCTTAATGTTAAGCCTCGTTCTTGCACCGATTGATGGTAACCATTTGGCAAACGACTGATGAAATCGTGAGCACCCAAAAGTTTTGAAGTAGCCACAACTTGTTCCATGGTAATTTCTTTATTGAACAAAGTAATATTATCATAAATGGAACCGCTGAATAAAAATACATCTTGTAAAACCACTGCAATATGACTTCTTAAACTATCGGTTTGGTATTGTTTTAGTTCAATTCCATCAATTAAAATTTCTCCTTTTTGGTAATCGTAAAAGCGGCTTAGTAAATTAATAATAGACGATTTTCCTGCTCCTGTTGCACCCACCAAAGCCATATTTTTTCCTTTGTTTAAGGCAAACGAAATATTTTTTAACACATAATCTTCGTCAATATATGCAAAGCTGATGTTCTTAAATTCAATTTGATTTTGGAGCGATTCAAGTGGTAAATCTCCGCTGGTTTCCACATGTGATACATCGTCAATTAATGTAAAAATACGTTTACTTGCTACCATTCCCATTTGCAAAGTATTGAACTTATCGGCTATTTGCCTAATGGGTCTAAAAAACATGGTGATGTACATAATAAAAGCCACAATAACACCAGCTGAAGCTTCGCCAACTATGGTTTCCTTAGCACCATACCAAACCACTAAACCAATGGCAATACTCGAAATAATTTCGACAATTGGAAAGAAAACTGAATAATAAAAAACACCTTTAATGTTTGCATCTCTGTGCGCTTTGTTAATGGTATTAAACTTTTCAAATTCTTCGTCTTGCTTGTTAAAAATTTGAACAATTTGCATGCCTGTAATATGTTCTTGAACAAAAGTATTTAGTTCCGAAACTTTGTTTCTTACTTCTTCAAACGAAACCCTCACACGTTCTTTGAACCAATAAGCTGCAATTAGTAAAAAAGGGAAAACAGCCAAACTTACCAATGTTAATTTCCAACTTTCGTAAAACATAAAACCAAGGATGAAAATGATTTGTAATAAGTCGCCCATAATACTAATAAATCCTTCGCTAAAAACTTCAGTAATGGTTTCAATATCGCTGATACAGCGAGTTACTAGTGTTCCAACAGGCGTATTATCGAAAAATTTTAAACGTAATTTACTTAAATGAGAAAATACTTTTGCGCGTAAATCTTTAATAATTAATTGCCCAAGCAATGCCCCCAAATAACTTGAAAGTAGCTGAAAAACAGTTGAAATAATTAACAGTCCAAAAATAATTGAGGAGTAAATATAAATGTTTCTGAAATCTTTTGTAGGCAAAAAATTATCAATAACATGCTGAATTAAATACGGCCTAATGGTAGATAAAAGTGCAAATAAAATGGTGAATAAAAAAGTAAACCAAAACAGTTTTGCATAAGGATTTGATAACTTAAATAATCGTTTTAAAATATGGTTATCAAACGAACTTGGCTTGCTTTTCTGCATTTATATTTTAGAGATTATACCAATTTTTCACTCAGCTTTTCTATTTCAAATTTAGCTGGTAGGTTTTTATAAATAATATTATACATGGCATCCATAATTGGCATTTTGATGTTCATGGTTTGATTCAATTCAAAAACAGTTTTGGTAGCATAATATCCTTCAGCTATCATTTTCATTTCTAACTGTGCCGATTTAACGGAATAACCTTTACCAATCATGGTTCCAAAAGTGCGGTTACGGCTATGTTGAGAGTAACCTGTTACCAATAAATCGCCTAAGTATGCTGAGTGATTTATTTTTCTATCAGCATCGGTAATGGTGCGTAAAAAACGTTTCATTTCACGAATGGCATTGCTCATTAGTACCGCTTGAAAATTATCGCCATAGCCTAATCCATTACACATTCCGGCTGCAACTGCATATATGTTCTTTAAAACTGCACCATATTCTGTTCCACGAACATCTTTTGAAATAACTGTTCTAATATGTTTATTGGCAAGCATGCCCGCAAAATGTCTGGCAACGGTTTGGTTTGCACTTGCAATGGTTAAGTAAGATAATTTTTCAGAAGCAACTTCTTCAGCATGACAAGGACCAGAAATTACCAATATTTGATCTTCGGGAATTTGAAAATCATTCATAAAAAAATCTCCTACAATTTGTTTGGTATGAGGCACCAAACCTTTCACTGCCGAAACAATGGTTTTACCTTTTAAATCGTCTGCTGTTATTCCTTCTAAACTATTTAGTAAAAAAGCTGAAGGAATGGCAATCACTAAAATATCGCTGGTGCTAATAATTTGTTTCAAATCACTCCCCACTTCTATTGATTGTGGGTGAATTTCAACGGTGCTTAAATAATCAGGATTATGGTGTTTTTCTCTAATATAAGTTGCTTTTTCTTCCGTGCGAACCCACCATTTTAAACTATTCATGGTTGGTTCAGGTAATTCACGGTGTTCAATCAACATTTTTACAATTGCTGTTGCCCAACTTCCGCCTCCAATTACTGCAATATTTTTAGGTAAATTTTGTTCCATTCGTATTTTTATTTTACTTTAGGTATGCGCATTTTATATTTTGTATTTGCGCCACCTTTGCTAATGTTTATTAATTTATTTTTCAATAAACGTTTTTTGAGCGGACTCAAATAATCAACAAATAATTTTCCTTTGATGTGGTCATATTCATGTTGAATAACACGAGCTACTAAGCCATCATATTCTTCGGTGTGCCAAACAAAGTTTTCATCTTGATATTTTATTTCAATATTACTCCATCTAAATACATCTTCTCTGATATGTGGAATGCTTAAACAACCTTCTTCAAAAGCCCATTCTTCGCCCCATTCTTCTATCATTTCAGCATTCAAAAATGCCTTTTTTATTTTAGGACAATCTTCTTCATCAAAAGCGCTGGTATCAATAATAAATAAATTGATGGCTTTGCCAACTTGTGGTGCTGCCAAACCAATTCCTTGTGCCTTATACATGCTTTCCCACATATTGGCAATTAATTCATTTAAGCCTTCATATTCGGCCGAAATGGTTTGTCCTACTTTTCTTAAAACGGTATCTCCGTATGCTACTATTGGTAATATCATTTATTTAAATTCGAAATATTAAATTCGAAATTCGAAAACTTTTCTGAATTTTGAATTTGGTAAATACTTTATTTTCTTTTCTCCTTTGGCTAAAGCCAACGGGGAAAAATATTGTCACCCTGAGCGAAGCCGAAGGGCAAATCATGTCCGTGGTTGGAGTCCTCACCAACTACTTTTAAACTTCTTACTTACTCCGCAATCAACACTTCGCAATCCGCATTTACAAAGTAGTCATATAAGTTTGCAGTATAATAACTGCACTTACTTGATCTACATTTTCTTTTTTTTCTCTGTCTTTTTTCTTCAAACCCATTTCGGTTAAAGTGCGCCTAGCCATTACTGAAGTAAAGCGTTCATCGGCTCGTTCAATTTTCATGGTTGGAAAATTTTTGACGAGCAAAGATATAAATTTTTCAATATGGGGCGTTGCATCGGTATCATCGCCATTATGACGAGTGGGTTTTCCCACCACAAAACAACTTACTTCTTCCTTTGCGGTGTAATCTTTTAAATACTGAATTACATCTTTGCTATGAACCGTAGTTAGCGTATTGGCAATAATTTGCAATGGATCGGTAACAGCCAAACCAACTCTTTTTGTTCCGTAATCTATTGCTAATATTCTTCCCATTTTTTATTGATTTATTAGTCATTGCGAGCGTAGCAATCTCAAAACATGAGATGAGATTGCTTCGTGCCTCGCAATGACGATGTTGTTTTTAATGTTTAAAATGCCTCACTCCTGTAAAATACATCACCATTTTTTGTTGGTTGCAATATTGCACCGAAGCATCATCTTTAATTGAACCTCCCGGTTGAATCACTGTTTTTATTCCTTCGTTAAATGCTATTGCTACGCAATCAGGAAAAGGGAAAAATGCATCACTACTCATCACAGAATCTGTCAAATCAAATTCAAATGCTTTAGCTTTACCAATGGCTTGTTTCAATGCATCTACACGAGAAGTTTGTCCGCAGCCAATGCCTAATAATTGCTTATTTTTTGCTAAAACTATGGTATTCGATTTGGCATGTTTTACTATTTTATCTGCAAATAATAAATCATCAATGGTACTTTGATTGGCATTATTTTCAGTAACCAATTGCAAGTTTTCTTGCGTTAAAATCACATCGTTTTTATCCTGTTCCAAATGTCCGTTTAGCACGGTACGAATGGTTTTGCCTTTTGGCAATAAACCATTTTTTGCTAAAATAATTCTATTCTTTTTGCCTTTTAAAATTTGCAAAGCGGCTTCATCGTAACTTGGAGCGATTAATACTTCCAAAAATATTTTATCCATGGCAGTAGCAGTTTCTAAATCTATGTTTCTATTGGCAACAATTACTCCACCAAAAGCCGAAACTGGATCACCTGCTAAAGCATCGGTCCAAGCTTGTGCAATGGTTGTTCTGCTTGCTAATCCACAAGGATTATTATGTTTGATAACAGCCACAGTTGGCTCTTCAAAATCTTCAATTAAATGGGTAGCTGCATCTAAATCTAGTAAATTATTATATGATAATTCTTTGCCATGTAATTGTGTAAATATGCCATTTATATCGCCATAAAAAACGCCTTTTTGATGAGGATTTTCACCATAGCGCAATGTTTGCGCAGGCATGGTACTTAAAGCGGCAAACTGAGTTTGGTTAAAATAATTTTGTATAATGGTATCGTAAGCAGCAGTAGTTGCAAATGCTTTGGCAGCATACATTCTACGTTGTTCAATGCTGGTTGTTCCGTTTTGTGCCAATAATGTTTCAGCTAAAACTGCATAATCATTTTTATTACAAATAATGCAAGTGTCATTGTGGTTTTTAGCACCTGCTCTAATTAAGGAAACACCGCCAATATCAATTTTTTCAATAATCTTGCTTTCTTCATTGGTACTTGCTAATGTTTCCTCAAATGGATATAAATCAACCACAACTAAATCAAAATAAGGCATGTTAAATTCTGCCATTTCTTTTTGATCTTGTTCATTGGCTCTGCGAGCTAATATTCCTCCAAATACTTTTGGATGCAATGTTTTTACTCGTCCACCCAAAATACTTGGATATTCCGTTAAATCTTCCACTCGGTTAACTTTAATTCCTAATTGTTCAATATAATCTTGCGTACCGCCAGTACTGTAAATATTGATTCCTAATTGGTTTAAGGCTTTTGCCAAAACATCTAAACCATCTTTGTAAAAAACTGAAATTAAAGCATTTTGCATGCTACGAGCTTGATTCATAAAATATATTTCCTTTTAAAAACGAGCCACGAAAGTAATATTATATACTTAAAAAATGACATGAAAATTGACTAAAATTGACAAAAAATAAAACAAATTTGAAATCAAAAACATTTAAATTTGAGAATCATTAAAAACAGCATGAAATATTCAACAAAATTCGTCTTCCTTTACCTTATAACATTATTTAATTTCTCAGCGTGTAAATTAGACAAGGAAATAACAAAAGCAGGTATACACACCATTTATTCCAACTTTAAAAACGGGATAATTTTTGAATGTAAGTTAAATGGACAAACTGTTTATGAAGCCAGCGAAAATGCCTATGACGTTTCTACTTTTATTTTTGATTTACAAGGAAAAAAGATAGGGGAATGTAATTGGGCTTTTGGAAAAGTTGATTCCATTTGTAGTCAAGTTCAAAATTGTGAAATTGTTTATTGTTGTCAAAACCACATTAGCGGACGGCCATTTACTGATAAATATGGTTTGAGTAAATAGTGATTGAGTATAATATTATTAGAGTTTAACACTTAGAATATTATTTATCAGTCAACAAAAGTTTCTTTTATTACTGATTTTATTTTTGAGATTTCTAAAGGCAATAAGTGGTCAAATAATTTAGATATTCTTTGTTTGTCTACGGTCCTAATTTGGTCAATAACCACCCAACTTTTGGTATTATTGTGAAATATTTCAACACGAGTTGGATAGTTTTTAGAATTACTGGTAAGCGGTGCAATCACAATGGTTTGTAGAAATTTATTCATTTCATTTGGTGATATTACAACACAAGGCCGGCTTTTTTTAATTTCACTTCCAACAGTTGGATCTAAGTTTACTAAAACAATTTGATATTGATTTATTTCCATTCCTCAAAGTTCTCATCTTCAAAAACATCGTTTATAAGTAATTGGTCATCGCCATTTTCGTGCATTTTTTTAAATGACTTCCCCCAACCTTTTCGTGGTATATTTTTAGGTTTTAAAATGATAAATCCTTTTTCTAATATAAGCTCAACTGAATCGGTAATATTGTATTTTTCTAAAATGGTTTTGGTAAGTCTAATTCCTTTAGAGTTACCAATTGGGATTACTGCAATTTCCATTATTGTATTATTTAAATGTACCTACAAAGTAATTACATTTATTTGTTAAAAACAATTTTTTTATTTATGTGAACTTTTTATTTTGTAAAATTGCATCCCGATGCATCGGGTGCCAATTGCCAATTTATTTACTCTTCTAAATAATCCAAATCTTTGTGAAAACTTTCGGCAATATAAGCTGTAGAAATAATGGCCAAGGCCAAGCAAATTAAGCCAACTACTAATGCCGAAGAAGTAATATTAAAACTAAAATTGCTTTGCAAAGCAGCAAAACCTAAAGTAATTGGAACTACCGCACCACGCACAAAATTAGGAACAGTATTCGTTACTGTAGAACGAATATTGGTGCCAAATTGTTCGCAGGCTACCGTAACAAAAAGTGCCCAATAACCAGTGGCAGCACCTAATAAAAAGCACATCAGTTTAAAGTAAGAAACCGAAACTTGGTTGTTAAATAAATAGACAAAATATAAAATTAAACTAATTCCTAAATAGCCAAAAATTACTTTTTTTCTGCTTTTAAATAATTGGCTGAACAAGCCACTTAACAAATCGCCAAACGACAAACCTAAATAAGCAAACATTACACTGTCGGCTACTTTTATTTCAACGCCCAAATTACGAGCAAACAAATGTGATTTATTGACCAAAACACCAATGGTGAACCAAATGGGTAATCCGATGGCAATACAAGCCAAATATTTCAGCAAGTTATTTTTATTTTTCAGTAAATTTATCAAATTTCCTTTTTGGATTGATTTGTTCGTTTCCACCATTTTATACATTCCACTTTCGTAAGTTCCTGCTCTGAGCAGCAATAGCAATAAGCCTAAAATGCCGCCTACCAAATAAGTAACTTGCCAATTTTTTAATGAAATAGAAAAAGCGGTATCTAAAAACGAAACCAAATGATGGCCATTTTTGCCAATGAATGCCGCAGCAATAGCACCTAATGCTCCAACTGAAACAATGATCATGGTTCCAATTCCACGCTTCGATTTTTTCATGTTTTCACTTACCAAAGTGATTCCAGCACCTAACTCACCTGCTAATCCAATTCCTGCAATGAACCTGGCTAATGCGTAACTAGGAATGTCTGTTACAAAAGCGTTGGCAATATTAGCAATTGAATACAAAATGATGGAGCCAAATAGCACTGAAACTCTTCCTTTTTTATCGCCTAAAATACCCCAAATTAATCCACCTAAAAGCATACCTGTCATTTGACAATTAAACAGATAAGTATCTGTTTTGTCCATCATGTCGGCAGAAATAAAATCGAGTAAGCTTTCTTGTTTTACAACGTTAAATACAATTAAATCATAAATATCTACAAAGTAACCAAGGGCGGCTACAATTATTAAAAAGTTAAGTTTTTTATTCATTTTTATAAACGCTAAATTGAATTGCATGATAAGAAAATTTGTTTGATTTTGAATAAAATCAATTAATTTCATTGAATGTCTTATCTAACTATTTAATATTTGTTTCGACAAGCTCAACGACTACGGACATTGAGCTTGTCGAAATGAAATATATTTTATTACAGTCCTTATTATTTCATTGATAAAAAATAGTCAAACACCCACCAAATTATAATATATTCGCACACTTATTTTTTTGAAATATACATGAATAAATACAAGGTAATAGGCTTAATGAGTGGCACTTCAATGGATGGAGTTGACATTGCTTATTGCGAATTTGAATTGATAAATGATTCATGGAATTTTGAAATTAAACAAGCTCAAACCATTCTTTACGATGAAAATTGGTTAGTTAGGTTAAGTCAATTACATCATCAGCCAATTCATCTTTTTCCTAAAACTGATGCGTTTTATGGAAAGTATTTAGGAAAAATTACCAAACAATTTATTGAAGAAAATAACCTTGTTGTTGATTTTATTTCATCGCACGGACATACCATTTTTCATCAACCTGAAAGCGGATTCACCGCTCAAATTGGTTGCGGAGCAGGAATTAATTCAGAAAGCAATTTGCCCGTTGTAAATAATTTTAGAAACATGGACGTAATGCTTGGTGGACAAGGTGCGCCATTGGTTCCCATTGGTGATTTTTTATTGTTTGAAAAGTATGCTGCTTGTTTAAATTTGGGTGGCTTTGCCAATATAAGTTTAAAAAATTCACAAAAAGCGTTTGATGTTTCACCCTGTAATATGGTAATGAATATTATTGCCAATGAATTTGATTTACCATTTGATCATGAAGGTGAAATTGCTGCTAGCGGAACTATTAATGATGAATTGCTTTTAGCACTAAATGATTTAGATTTTTACAAAAAAGAAGGTGCTAAATCATTAGGCATTGAATGGGTGAAAAAAGAATTTTGGCCAATTATTGCTAGCTTTTCTTCGTTGAGTGATGCCGATAAAATGGCTACTTTAAGTGAACATATTGCTATGCAAATTGCCACTATTTTAAACATTAATAATATTGAAAATGTGCTAGTAACAGGTGGTGGTACTTCCAATCATTTTTTGATAAATAATATAAAAAGTAAAACCAAAACAACAATTATAATTCCAGATTTAAATACCATCAATTTTAAAGAAGCCATGGTTTTTGCTTTTTTGGGTGTATTAAGATTGAGGAATGAAACCAATATTTTAAAAACAGTTACTGGCGCTGTTAGCAATAGCATTGGTGGAGCTTTACATGGAAATTTTAGCCGATTGATTTAAAGATTATAATCCCGATTAATCGGGAGAAAGATTACAAGATTAAAAGATTACAAAATTATAAAAAATTAAAAAAGAAAACTAAGTACTAAAAACTATCAACTGACAACTAACAACTATCAACTATCAACTAAAATGCAATTAGATAAATTAATACAAAAATACGAATCGAAACAACCTGAAATTGTTTTTGAATGGAAAGACAGCGAAACTGAAGCTGAAGGATGGATAGTAATAAACTCATTACGTGGTGGTGCTGCAGGCGGTGGAACGCGTATGCGCAAAGGTTTGAACAAACATGAAGTTACTTCATTGGCCAAAACCATGGAAATAAAATTTGCCATTGCTGGTCCAGCTATTGGGGGAGCAAAATCTGGAATTAATTTTGACCCAGCTGATCCTCGTAAAAAGGGAGTGTTGGAGCGTTGGTACAAAGCAGTGATGCCTTTGCTTAAAGCATATTATGGAACTGGTGGTGATTTAAATGTAGATGAAATTCATGAAGTAATTCCTATAACTGAAAAATTAGGTTTATTTCATCCGCAAGAAGGTGTAGTGAATGGACATTTTAAAGTGAATGCAATTTCTACTAAAAAACGTTTGGCAAATTTAACGGGTGGCGTTTCCAAAAAATTAACAGATTTACGTTTTATTCCCGCTGACGATAAAAACTTGGTTACAGCCGATATGATTACTGGTTATGGCGTAGCTGAAGCGGTTCGTCATTATTACGGAATTTGGGGTGGAAACGTGAATATGAAACGTGCCATTATTCAAGGTTGGGGAAATGTAGGCGCTGCGGCTGCTTATTACCTAAGTTTGTATGGTGTAATGATAGTTGGAATCATTGACCGTAACGGTGGTTTGATAAAAAATACTGGCTTTACCAAAGATGAAATAAAAGAACTATTTTTAAACAAACAAGGAAATACTTTGGTTTATCCTGATATGCTTTCGTATGAAGAAGTAAACGCAAAAATTTGGGACATTGGTGCGGAGATTTTTGTTCCGGCTGCTGCCTCTCGTTTGTTAACCAAAGAGCAAGTAGATAGAATGGTTGCTAATGAATTAGAAGTTATTAGCTGCGGAGCAAATGTTCCTTTTGCCGATGAAGAAATATTTATGGGTGCGGTAGCAAATTACACCGATGATCAAGTAGCTGTAATTCCTGATTTTATTGCTAATTGTGGCATGGCACGTGTATTTGCTTATTGCCAAAGCAATGATGAAGTAGATTTAACCGATGAAGCAATTTTTAAAGATTCATCAAAAGTAATTTGGCAAGCCATGATGCGTTTACATCAATTCAATCCAAAACATACTGGTCTTTTGAAAAAAGGATTAGAAATGACTTTGGTAAATCTGGTAAAATAGTTGAGTGGTTAATAAAGTTGATAAGATTTATTAACAAGATAACAAACATATTAAACCTATTAACCAATCAACCCAATTTACCTATCAACCCTATCAACCCAATCAACCAATAATCCAATGAACGAAACAATTGAAATAAATTTTTTAGAAAACCCATTACGAGAATACATCGTTTGTGTTTGTATTTTGATATTAGGCTTTTTGCTCAAACGTTTGTTTGCTAATGTAGTCAGTAAACAAACTTTTAGAATATTTAAAGGCATTGCAAAAAACCAATATTATGACAAATTTCTGCAGCTTTTACAAACGCCATTTGAGCAATTAATTACATTGATTATTTTGTTTGCTGCTTTTAGTCGCCTGAATTTTCCAGAAGCTTGGCATATTGATGGAATTGAAAAATTTGGTTTGCGTTGGATCATTGAAGCTGCTTTTGAAATTGCATTAATTACAGTTATTACCAAATTAGTTTTAAAATCGGCAGATTATATAGCCTATGTTTTAAGTGCAAGTGATGTAGAACATTTGAACCTGGATTTGATTCGTTTTATAAAAGAATTATCGAAAATTGTAATCATTATTTTTGCATTTTTTGTAACACTTAGATTGGCTTTTGAGGTAAATATTACTGCATTAATTGCCAGTTTAGGAATTGGAGGGTTAGCCATTGCGTTAGCAGCTCAGGATACCATTGCTAATTTATTTGGCTCATTTATTATATACTTAGATAAACCATTCAAAGTTGGTGACCAAATTGAGGTTTCTGACGTTACAGGAATAGTGGAACGGGTAGGATTTAGAACTACCCGAGTAAGAACCTTAGACCGCAGTTTGGTAACTGTTCCCAACAAAAAAATAGTAGATTCAACGCTTAATAATATTAGTTTAAGTGAAGAGCGCAGGGTTAAATTTATGCTTCAATTAACTTATGAAAGTAAGTCGGTTGATATTTTAAATATCATTGATGAAATAAAAAACGCCATCATTAAAAATGAAGATACCAGCGAAGAACTCAATGTAAATTTTACTGATTTTGATTCAAGCTCTTTAAACATTTTAGTGATATACTTTGTAACCTCTAACCTTTACGAAAAGAAGATAGAAGTGAAGCAAGCGATCAATATTCAAATCATGGAAATAGTAGAACGCAATCATTGTAAATTTGCTTATCCAACGCAAAGGCTATTTTTGGACAAAGAATAATATTTATAAAACTATCAAACAAAAAAAACACGCCTTCAAGCGTGTTTTTTTTTGATTTATGAACAAGCTAAAATTTACTCTGCCGAAGCTTTTACTTTTACAGCGCCAGCATTTGCTTTTTCAAATATTTTGGCTTCAATTTCGGCAGTTAGTTCAGGATTGTCGGTTAAAATTTGTTTAACTGAATCTCTTCCTTGTCCTAATTTTGTATCGTTATAACTGAACCAAGAACCCGATTTTTTGATTACTTCATAATCAACTCCTAAGTCAATGGTTTCGCCTAAGCGGCTAATTCCTTCGCCATATATTATATCAAATTCTACGGTACGGAAAGGAGGCGATAATTTGTTTTTAGCCACTTTCACTTTTGTTCTATTACCAATAATTTCAACACCTTCTTTTATTTGGCCAATTCTACGAATATCTAAACGAACGGATGCATAAAACTTCAATGCATTTCCACCCGTTGTTGTTTCAGGATTTCCAAACATTACACCAATTTTTTCACGTAATTGGTTAATGAAAATACAAACACAACCCGTTTTATTAATTGTACCTGTTAATTTACGTAAAGCCTGACTCATTAAACGAGCTTGTAAACCCATTTTACTTTCGCCCATTTCGCCTTCAATTTCTGCTTTTGGAACCAATGCAGCTACTGAATCTATTACAATAATATCAATTGCACCAGAACGAATTAAGGCATCAGCAATTTCCAAAGCTTGTTCCCCATCATCGGGTTGGCTAATAATTAAATTATCTACATCAATTCCTAATTTTTCAGCATAGCTTCTGTCAAATGCATGTTCTGCATCTACAAAAGCAGCAATGCCACCTTTTTTCTGACATTCAGCAATGGCATGTAAACTTAAAGTTGTTTTACCCGAACTTTCTGGTCCGTATATTTCTATAATTCTACCAACTGGTAATCCGCCAATTCCTAAGGCTATATCTAAACTTAATGAACCCGTTGAAATTACTTGTGTTTCAATGACTAATTTATCGCTCATGCGCATCACTGTGCCTTTGCCATATTGCTTGTCCAACTTATCCATAGTAAGCTGAAGTGCCTTCAATTTTTCTTTATTATCGCTCATATATTTATGTTATTTTTTTATTTCAAAAGTAAGTTTGCAAATTATAATGATATTAATTATTTATAAACAATATTTTTAAATTGGTTATCA